>CAISDD010000027.1 GCA_903883985.1 uncultured Pseudomonadota bacterium
GGAGGCACCCAGCGCATCGCCCCAAGTTCACCCAGCAGGGTCAGGGTGTCCGGGTTGTAGACATTGAGTGTGGGCCCGGCCACGAAGGGCACCGCCTTCTCCGCCAACAAGCGCACCGCGCCCCACTCGTTGGCTTCGACCAGGAAGCGGCCATCGGCGACCAACTTTCGCAGCGCCTTGAGATCGGATTCCGACTCGATCAGCGTCTGTGTCGAGAGCACCACCTGCTTGCCGGCTGCGGCGAACTTCTCCCCCAGTTCGAGCCAGTCTGGCAGGCGCAGGAGGTGGCGCCGGGAACACACGGTTTCACCCAGATAAACCACGTCCAACGGCCAGTCAACGGCCTGCTCGTAGAAAGCCAGGGTGTCTTCGCGCGACCAGTAATAGAGAAGGGGGCCTAGGGAGAGTTTCATTTCCACGGCCTGGAATAGGCACCGAGTGTATGCATGCTGCCCTCGGAAAGTTTATTGAGTTGCGCCATCCATGCCGGGTTGGGCACGAAGGTGGCGCGATTCTTTTTGACCGCATCGATCGCGGCGCGCCAGGCTTGCGTCACCTGGGCTACGTAGGCAGGGCTGCGCTGACGGCCTTCGATCTTGATCGCGGCCACCCCCAAGCGCGCCATCTCGGGCAGCATTTCCATGCTGTTGAGGCTGGTCGGCTCTTCCAGAGCGTAATAGGTTTCCCCCTGAACCTCGAAGCGACCCTTGCACAAAGTGGGGTAACCGGCCTTTTCGTTGTCGGCGTAGCGGTCGATCAGCATGCCGTTCAAGCGCGTTTCCATGCCTTTGTCGGTCTGCTGCCAGCGCACCGCGTGGCCGGGGGAGCAAGCACCGAAGGTGTTGGGAGAATCGCCGCAGGCGTAGGAAGAAAGCAGGCAGCGCCCCTCCACCATCACGCACAGACCGCCGAAGCCGAACAACTCGATTTCCGCGTCGGTGTTGTTGATCACGTTTTCCACCTGCGCCAGCGACAACACACGCGGCAGCACCGCACGCTGGATGCCGAAGCGTTCCCGATAGAAATTCACCGCCTCGTAGCTGGTGGCGGAAGCCTGTACGGAGAGATGCAGACGTAGATTCGGGTGATGCCGGCGCGCATACGCCATGAGACCGGGGTCGGCCAGGATGATGGCATCGACGCTGCAACCCGTGCCCACTCCGGCCGCGGTATCCACGGCCTGGTGCCAACGAGCCAGAGTCGCGGGCTGCGGGTAGGTGTTGAGCGCCATGAGTACTTTTACATTCTTGGCGTGGGCATAGCGGATGCCTTCGGCCAGCGACTTCACATCGAAGTTGAGGCCGGAGAAATTGCGCGCGTTGGTGTTGTCCTTCAGTCCCAGGTAGACGCCATCGGCGCCGTGGTCCACGGCCGCCTTGAGCGCGGGTAGGCTGCCCGCCGGGCAGATGAGTTCAAGCAATGCAGACATATTCTTCCTTGATACTTCGATTGGGTACTCCCATGTTCACGACCAGTGATCGCGAACGAACGAGGCTGATTATCGGATATCAGGCCCTCGTTAGCCACAGCGCTAGCGTGAAGCCCAACCACACGAGAGCGATCAGGGCGGGCATGCCGGAACAGCGATAACCCAGCAGCGGTAGCAGCGCCGCCGCCAAAAACAGGAGGGCACGCACGCCGTTCCAATGGGTCAGGCGCTGTCGTGCTTCCCCGTGCCAGGCGCTGCCGCGACCGGGTTCGATCCAGACCGGCAGCAACTGGCTGGCCGCACCGCTGAGCAAAGGCATGAGGAATCCTGGTAGGAAGAGGGTGAGCGGTGCGCTACCCGTCAGTGTTGCGATGAGCGAGCAAGCAAAGCCGGCGCCAGCGGCGGCGAGCAGCGGCGTGGCGCCATGCCAACTCAGAATCTGGGACCGATACAAACGCCACCAGGCCAGTCCCATGCGACCTAGCACCCACGCCCAGAGTGCGCCGCCCAGCCAGGCCAGAGGAGGTAAGCAGGCCTGGCCGATGGCGAGTGCCAGACTACCGCCCAGCGCCCATTTCAGGTCGAAGCGCAAACGCGCGGCGGCCAGAGGGTCGGGCCGATCGGCCGCAGTCGGCAGCAGAACCTGCAAGGTTCCCACCGCAGTCAGGCCGATGAAGCCATAGAGATTGATATGC
Source organism: uncultured Pseudomonadota bacterium (assembly GCA_903883985.1). Lineage (GTDB taxonomy): Bacteria > Pseudomonadota > Gammaproteobacteria > Burkholderiales > Thiobacillaceae > PFJX01. Next base: position 2,125 of record CAISDD010000027.1, read on the forward strand.
AGGTGGAAGAGGCGCAACTCCGCATGCCATTGCGGCAGCAGCGGCAGCAGCGCCGCGGCCGCCAGGCCCAGTGCCAGACAGGCCATTGCCGCGACATACCAGTCCAGGCCCGGATGCGGGCGGCCCAGTGCCTGGCGGGCGCGGCGCAGCATCCAGGCAATCATCAGGACGGCGGCACCCAGGCCCAGAGTCGCCGCCAGCCCCACCCAGGCGAAATCCAGCACGTCAGCGAACACCAGCAAGGCCAGCGCCCCGGCTGCGGCCATCAGCCAGGGAAGGCGTGCGATCCAGCGCTCCGGCCCGCGCCCGCGTGTGAGCACAGGCACGAAATGCTGCATGGCCGCAGTGATCAGCGTCATCACCCCCAAGGCGAGAACGCCATGCGCCCAAAAGGCTGGAGCGGCGGCTATCACCCTGGGTAACGACTGTCCGGCGAACAGAGCGAACAGGGTGGCGATGAGGAGGGCGACCAGGACCATTTATTTGGCGAGGGCTTCGGCGCTAGGGTGGACGGGGATCATGGTTTCAATGATGCGGTCAGCAGACGCTTCCGGCCATGACTAATGTCATGCCCACGGCAGCAAGGCGGCGTAGGGCTGCGGGATTGGGTGCGCTGGTTGGGGTTGGACTACGGGACTGCGGTTGGCCGTACCGTAGGAGCGGGCTTGCCCGCGACCGCCACCATTGTATCGTGGGCAAGCCCGCTCCTACGAGGGTCACCTGGACACCCAAGAGGTGAACAGATGCTCACGGCGGTGGGTAAGTAATGTCGCGTAACTCATTTTGCCTTCATTAAGCTGCCGGCGCAGGCCCTCATCCCCGGCCCTTCCCCCGGAGGGGGAAGGGGGTGGA
>CAISDD010000028.1 GCA_903883985.1 uncultured Pseudomonadota bacterium
CCTCTCCAACGCCGTCAAGTTTACCGACCAGGGCGGGATCAGCGTGCGCCTCTCCTTGGTGGAGGAAACGGAACTCGATGTACTGGTGCGCTTCGAGGTGACGGATACTGGCATCGGCATCGACCAGGGGGATATGAATCGATTATTCGCGGCCTTCGAGCAGGCCGACGCCAGTATATCGCGCCGCCACGGCGGCACCGGCCTCGGGCTAGCCCTCACTCAGCGCCTGGCACGCCTCATGGGCGGAGACGCCGGAGCGCGGAGCGTGCCTGGCCAGGGCAGCACTTTCTGGTTCACTGCCCGGATGGGCAAGAGCCGATCCCGCGTGGAAAAACTTACCTCCGAGTTCACCCCCCCCGTGCAGGAACTGCAAGCCGTGCAGGCATACGCCCGCATCCTGCTGGCCGAGGACAACAAGATCAACCAGGAAGTGGCAATCGCTCTTCTGACCCAGGCTGAACTGAAGGTAGAGGTTGCCAACGACGGCTTCGAGGCGCTTGAGAAAGCGCGGGACGGCGGCTACGACCTGATCCTCATGGACATCCAGATGCCGGGCATGGACGGTTTGCAGGCAACCCGCTCCATCCGCGCGCTGGGACTAACCCTGCCGATCCTGGCGATGACCGCCAACGCCTTTGACGAGAATCGCCGCGCCTGCCAGGATGCCGGCATGGACGACTTCATTGCCAAACCGATCGATCCCGAGCAACTCTATGTCGCGCTGCAGCGCTGGCTGCCATCCGCCATGATAGCCCCGAACACGGCCCCTGCTGTGGCGGAGACGATACCCGCCGCACTCCTGAAGATTCCAGGCCTGGATACCCACCAGGGTCTCCATGTGCTCAACGGACAGGTGGCCGCCTATGTGCGTCTGCTGCGCCGCTTTGCCGCCGTTCAAGCCGAAGACATGCCCCATCTGCGCGAAAGTCTGTCTCAAGGCGATCGTGACAGGACAAGGCGACTGGCCCATGCCCTGAAGGGCAGTTCGGGCAATCTGGGGGTGACCAGCGTGCAGCACCTCGCCGCCGAACTAGAGACTGCGATCCAGGATGAGCGAAACATGGCAGCCAGCGAGCGGCTGATCCATGCCCTGACGAGTGAGTTGCAACACTTGACGGCGGCAGTGCTCGCGGCCCTGCCAGACGTTACTGCCTCCCATGTGGTTGAAGCAGATTGGCTACTGCTGCAACCGTTGCTGGAACAACTGGAACCTCTGCTGGAGGCCTCCAGTACTCAGGCCAACGTGTTCATTGAGCCGCATACTTCCCTTCTAAAGGCCGCGCTCGGCAACCTGGGAGCGGAATTGGAACAACAGATCGAGCATTTTCTCTACTCCGAGGCTTTAGTGACGCTGAAGCACGCGCGAGTGGTATACCCGAGGCTGACGGCGCAGTAAATTCAAGCAAGGGAAATGAAACACATGGACACGAATTGGCCGGATCAGCCCGCTCGGGCAAGAATCCTGATAGTAGACGACGACCCGGGAAGTCTGGACATCGTTGCTCGGCTGCTAAGACCACGCTACGACGTATTCGCAGCCCGCTCCGGGGAGCGCGCACTCGCCATCGCCATGGCGGATCCGAAGCCGGACCTGATTCTGCTCGACGTGATGATGTCCGGAATCGACGGCTATGAAACCTGCCGACGCTTGAAGAAAAACGAAGCGTCGATGTCGATTCCCGTCATTTTCGTCTCGGCTTGCGACGCCATCGAGGACCGACTCAAGGGCTACGAAGTCGGCGGCGAAGATTACGTCATCAAACCCTTTGATGCACAGGAACTGGTGGCGAAGGTGACGCATCTGCTCATGTATGTCGCAGAACGTGCCAGCCTCAGGCAAACGGTGGATCAGGCCAGCAGCGTGGCCATGACCGCGATGACCAGCATGAGCGAGTTGGGCTCCTTGCTCGAAGCCATGAAAACCTTCAGCACCTGTACCGACTATTCGGGCTTAGCCGATGCCATCCTGGCTGGAATGGCCTTGTACGGCCTTGAGGGTGTGTCGCAGATACGCGGCCTGCAAGGTACTCAGACGCGTAACCTCAAGGGGGAGGCAAATCCCCTCGAAGCCTCGATCATCAGCCACATGGCCAACATGGACCGCGTTGTCCAGTTCAAGTCGCGCATCTCCTGCAACTACGCGCATGTCTCCTTGTTGGTGACCAACATGCCGACTGAAGACCCGGAACGCTGCGGCCGCTTGCGCGACCATCTAGCCATGCTTGCCGGAGGCGCCGAGGGGCGAGTAGAAACGATAGACGCCACGTCCGAGGCACAGCGGCGCGGTGTCACCATCGAGCATGCGATCAATCGTGTCACCGCTACCCTGGAGGACATTGATCGAGCGCAGCGTGACAACCAGGTGTCCTCGCGTCTGGCGGTGGAGGAACTGACCCAGCGCATTGAAAGGGTGTACGCCATGGCGGCTCTGAGCACAGACCAGGAGGAGTACATGGAGGGTATCATCCAGGAAGGCCTGGATCATCTGCTGAATGTACAGACGGACGTGTCCTACTTGCAAAAGAAGCTGTCGTCGATCGTAACGGAACTGAAAGCCATGTCCGAGTGAAGCCCACTATCGCATGTCCACCAACCCGAAACCGGCTGACCTCGCGATAATCGGCGCTGTAGGAGCGAATGCCTTACTGTCCTTGCTTCTCGTCGAAGCCGCCACCGTGCTGTGCGCGTAGCCGGATGTCACGATGCTGGTGGTGTACAGCCAACTGTTCCAGTGTTATGCGGACCTCCTCATTTCACCTACAGAGGTCGCTCCCGCCGTATAAAGCAAATACCGTGCCAAATAGCTTGCTTAACCGATGAAAAAATCTACCATGGATCACCTGGAGCTGGTTTTTTGACATAAAATCGCCTTGAAAAGGTTGGCTCTGTGTGAAAGGCAGTGTTTAGGGTCTCCTGCCAGATATAAAAGTGGAGCGGGTTTTCTGCTGAAAGGAAGCCTGGACATGTAGAGCTTATCTGCGGTTAGATGGCCGCCATGATGTGTAGGTGAGCAATGGGGTGCTACTCCATGTTGCTTGCCGTATTCTTGGTGGAAGCCATTTTCATGGAGACTGGGTTCTGCTCCTTCCTGGGGCGATCCATGGTCGTTACGGAAGATAAGTAATGTCGCGTAACTTGCCTTCATTAAGCTGCCGGCGCAGGCCCTCATCCCCGGCAAGGGGGTGGAACCAGAGGGCAGGGTGAGGGAGCCCGGTGGTAAGCCAAATTGGTTTCGACAGGTTACTTAGTTACAGTTGCAATTACCCACTATGGAACACATAG
>CAISDD010000029.1 GCA_903883985.1 uncultured Pseudomonadota bacterium
ACGCGGGAGGGTCACGGGGAGTCCAGGGCCGGTCAGGGGATGGCAGTCCCCCCCGCCCGCCTTGACCGCAAGGTGACGGGCGGGGACCCCTAACACCCTGCCATTCCTAACCAATTTGTTTGCTGAAACCTGATGAACGAATCCTGTCAACATGCCGGTATTGTCCAGGAACGCGTCTATCGCTTTGTGCTCTGGTTGATGCCCGCCGTGGACAAGTTCCCGCGTTCTCAGAAATTCCTGCTCGGCGACCGTATCCAGTCTCTCGCCCTGGAAGTTCTGGAGGGATTGGTGGGGGCCACCTACACGCGCGAGCGACGGCCCATCCTGACCAGAGTTAACCTGCACCTGGATAAACTGCGCGTCTTGTTGCGCCTGGCCAAGGATCTGCGCCATCTGGACTTGCGCCGCTATGAGCACGCGGTCGAAGAACTGAACGAAGTTGGCCGCCTGGTGGGTGGCTGGCTGAAGGCGGGGCGTCCGCCCACCGAGGCTGGGGCCGCTGCGGCCGTGTGATGCAAGAGCGACATGGCTGAAACCAAACCGCTTGCGCGCTTGCGTGAACAACTCGCGGCGGGCGAGTTCGAGTTCAGCCAGCATGCTCTGCGCCGCCTGGTCGAGCGCAACGTCGCCGACCAGGAAATCTGCGAGGCAGGCGCCGGCGCGGAGATCATCGAGGATTATCCCGGCGACAAGTACTCACCCAGTTGTCTGCTGCTGGGCTTTACGTGGCAGCGCCGCGCCTTGCACTTCCAGGTTTCCCGCGCGCCGGACCAAGCCCGGGTGCGTATCATCACGCTGTATGAACCCGACCCGGCGGAATGGGTCGATTTCATACATAGGAGGACGTAGCCATGTTCAAGTGTGAAATCTGCGGCGGCACCCATGCCCGCCAGGAAATAGTGGACGATGTGTTCCACCTCGACGGCCGTTATGTGCTGGTAGAACACATCCCGGCGACGGTCTGCGCGCAATGCGGCGAGAAGACCTTCAGCCGGGACACGGCCGAGGGGGTGCGCCGGATGCTGCACGGCGCGACCAAGCCCAGACGCTCCGAAGCCCTGGAAGTGTTCGCCTACTGACGGCAGCGGCTAACCATGCCCCGACGCGAAACAGATATTTTTTCCCACATCGCCAACTTCCAGGCGCTGACTGCCGCCGCCCTCAACGCGGCGCGCGGCAAGCGCCGCAAACCGGGTGTCGCCGCCTTTCTGGCGGGCCTGGAACATCGCGTCCTGCGCCTGGGGCAGACCTTGCTGGATGGCACCTGGCAACCCGGCGAATATACCGTTATCCAGGTCCTCGACGTGAGTAGGGTCAACGCCCGTGGTGGCATCCATGAAAGCGTGCGCGGGTGCGTAGCGGGTTCACGCTAAGGGTGATATCGAAGGCGTAAACCTCAATATGCATGGGGCCTCACGGGGGAAGATGAGCGGTCAACTGAGGAATCAAGGATCATGGCCCTTGACGTCGCCGCTGTAATCGGTACCTTGTGCGCATGACCTGCATGTACCAAAATTTCTTCGGCTTGACCGAAGCGCCCTTCTCCATTGCGCCCGCCCCGCATTTCCTCTACATGAGTTCACGCCACCAGGAGGCCTTGGCGCATCTCCTCTATGGCCTGGGCGGCGATGGCGGCTTCGTC
>CAISDD010000030.1 GCA_903883985.1 uncultured Pseudomonadota bacterium
CTGCCTGGGGTGGCTTACATCACTACCCCGCGTGAACGAGCGCTGATCGCACTATGCCGTGATTTATTGAGAAGTTACAACTGTCGGCCACAACTCGTTGATTCTATAGGTACTGTCAGACACTTTCATCGCACGTTCAGTCTACGTCTACAAAAACTCAACGCGACGCCGACAAGGTAGCCAATGCCGACCCGGCACTTAAAACGGCACTACGAGCTTTGTAGTTCGTGGCGACCGCTGAGGGAGGTGCTCCACTAGGTGCTCGACTGCCTGGGTCAGAGCATCAGCCATCACCCGAGAAACCAGCCGCGGCCATCCTGGCGCGCCCTGTAGAACTGTTGTCCGGTAGGACTTGAGGCGCTCGACGTTGACGTGCTAGACCGCGCGCTGACCGTTGAGGATATCCACATTGTGCTGACCACATGGGCCGGCTAATGCGTGACCCATCATCCAGAAGCCGGGTCTAGTGGCGCGTCCTGAGGGCATCGTCGAAAGGCCATGCAGGGGGTAGGGGCGCGTGCCCCTGGAAACCCGAAGGGCCGGAAACCTACTGTGAAGCCATGCACAGAAAATCTACTCCGCTCAACAGGCATTCAAAACCGAATCAAAATGGGTGCGTCCCTTTCTGGCGCTGGGATGGCAGCCTGTTCGCTGATTTACCACTGGTGACCTTTTTTCAGCAAACAACGGGCATCGTCACCGTGGTGGCCGACCTCTCCGATAAAGCCGCTTCATGGCACGGGACTTGCAATTTGCATGGATTGTGCCAGTAGGTAGGGTTTAGGGGGCGGGTGAGACACCACGGAAAGAGGTACGCGGGGAGCCGGTACGCAGCGAAGTACGCACCGTTTCAGCCAATGCTATGGTTAAGTAATGTCGCGTAACTGATTTTGCCTTCATTAAGCTGTTGGCGCAGGCCCTCATCCCCGGCCTTCGCCTTGAAGGGGAAGGAGAAATACGGCAGCACCTGAGTAGTTACTTGGCGTAACCCAACAGTCTTTGATACCGGCGCCAGGATGATTGACTCCCAGGTCTGAATTGCAAAAAGGTGCAAGCTTCACTTACGGCTGGATCAGGAAGTCTGAACCTCTGGCGGAAGGCGCGAAATGCCGCTTTCCACCCTACCTTGCTACCTTGCTTGCACGCGCGCCTTTGATCGCACGGCTGAAGCAATGGGCTTGGCCGTGCTCAACGCCGACGCTTCGCGGCCCAGTAGGGGTCTTGGATGTAGAAGCAGGCAGGATGCCTGCGCTACACGGCGTCCCACGGCAGGCTTCATCGCCCGGCTTGCGCCGCCACCCGGTCGAAATGCCAGCGCAGGACGGGCCCCAGGAGGCTGTGCAATACGGCCAGGGCGGACATGGCCAGGCCCGGCGTAATCACGAAGCGGTTGCGGCGCACGCCGTCGAGGATGGCAGCGGCCACAGCGTCGGCGCTCATGACCTGGGCAGCACCCGCGATGGCGCGGGTTTGCGCCGGCTTGGTGAGGTTTTCCGCAGCTAGTTGCGGGGTGTCGGTATCCGGGGGATGCACCACCGAGACGCCGACGCCATCGCCCTGCAATTCCGCACGCAGCACTTCGGCGAGGCCACGCACCGCAAACTTGGTCGGCGCATAGGCGGCGTAACCATAGACACCGATCAAGCCGGCCCCGGAGGACAGCAGCACCACATGGCCGGCGCGCTGCGCCCGCATGGCCGGCAGCACTGCGCGCAGAACATGGAGAGTTCCGAAATAGTTGACCGCCATCGCCTGCTCGAAATCGGCGTCGGCCAGCGCCTCGAAGTAATCCGGACGGGCTATGCCCGCGCAGGTCAGCACCAGATCCGGCGCACCATACTGGTCCAGCGCACATACCACGGCAGCGCTCACCTTGAGGCGATCGGCCACATCGACGGCGTGGCAATGGACAGCGGCGGCGCCCAGGGCACGCAACCCGTCGGCGGCCTGTTCCAGCACCTCGGCACGGCGCGCGAGCAGGCTGAGTCGCCAGCCGGACGCCGCCAGCCGCCGCGCCACCGCCAGCCCGATACCGCTGGATCCGCCGCTGATCAGCGCATGCGGAGGAAGACTCACGGTTCGCTGGCAACCGTGGCCAGCACGGCCTGCAACTGCTGAACCACGAAAGCCAGTTGCGATAGCGTATGGTCGGCGCTGAGGAAGAAGCGCAACAGCGAGCCGTTCTTGGGCACCGCCGGATAGATGACCGGCTGTACGTTGATGCCCCGTTCGAGCAGCGCGTGGGAAACCGCCATGCAACGGTATTGATCGCCGATGGTGAGCGGCACGATGGGCGAAACCCCCTCCGGCTCGACCGGGAAGCCCGCTCCATGCATAAGGCGGCGGAATTCCCGGCCGACGGCTTGCAGGCGCAGCACCCGCTCAGGCTCCCGACGCAGGATGCGCAAGGCGGCCAGGGCGGCGGCCGTATCGGCGGGGGCCAGACCGACGCTGAAGATGAAACCGGGCGCCAGGAAGCGCAGGTATTGCACCAGACAGGCGTCACCCGCGATGAAGCCGCCACAACTGGCCAGGGATTTGCTAAGCGTACCCATGTGGATATCGACTGGCTGCCCGGACAGCCCACAATGCTCGACCAGGCCCCGCCCGGTAGCGCCCAGTGTGCCCAGTGAATGAGCCTCGTCCATCATCAAGTCGGCATCGTGGCGATGGCAGACTTCAGCCAGGTGAACCAGGTCGGGCACATCGCCGTGCATGCTGTAGAGCCCTTCCACCACCACCAGCACCCGACCGTATTGCTTGCGGTACTCACGCAGTTGACGATCCAGAGCATGGATATCGTTGTGGCGAAATCGCTTGCGTTCGGCGCTGGACATCAGGGTGCCGCTGACGATGCTGTTGTGGGACTGCTCGTCGTAGAGGATCAGGTCACGGCGACCGTAGAGATGGCTGATGGTGGTGACGTTGGTGTTGTAGCCACCGACAAACACCAGGCAGTCCTCGGTGCCTAGGAAATCGGCCAGCTCCTGCTCCAGTTCTCGATGGAGGGGGATTTCACCAGAGACGATGCGGCTGGCCGACACGGAGGTGCCGTAGCGGTCGATCGCCTCACGAGCCGCGTTCGAGACTTCCGGATGGCCGCACAGGCCCAGGTAGTTGTAGCTGGAAAAATTCACCAGAGGGCCATGACCCAGGTCGATCTCGGCTCCGTTCACACCTATGTGCGGCTGGAAGAAGGGGATACAGCCGCTACGATCGAGCTGGGTGGCGATGCGCTGCTGGAGCATCCGCACACCGATCATATGGGAAAACCGAGAGGTGCGAGTCATACCTGTGTTCTCAGGGTAAGCGGGTGAAAGCACTCGCCAGCAAGGCTGGCTCGTTCATTTCATCCAGAATGCTGGCTGTGGCCAGGTGCAAGTCGGCGAGTGCCTCAGCATACAGGCGCTCAAGATCGGATAGTTGCCGCTGGGCATTGCCCAGTTGATCGGCGGCATCGAGCAGTGCGGAGGGTGGCTGCTGGCCCTGATCCACCAGTTGCCGGGCCAGGCCGAGCCGCTCCCGGAACGTCTCCACCACCGCACGGGTGCGTTCGATGGACGGGGCTGCGCCAAGGACGCGTTTGCCCGCCATGCGCACCTCCACCTCGATCCGGCGGCGCAGGTCGTCCGCCTGGAGTGTGGCTAGACCCACGTCCGCCACGCCCTGCAGGCCCGCACCCAGACCACGGTTTTCACCCAGCGGTTTGGTCCAGCTCAGCAGCAGGCGATCGACCCCGGCTTGCACCACGACGCGGGAATCTACTTCCCGGCGGACGGCGCGCGCACGTTGCCGGGCCGCTTCGATGCGCAGCGTCTCGCCTTGTAGGTCCAGTCGCCGCGCCGTCGCATCGGCCAACTGGCCCAGCAGCCAGGCTGCACCCAGGCCAGCGGTCGGTTTCGGAAAACCGGCGTCGATGCCGACCACGGCGGATTCGTCGGTACGAAGCAGCAAAGCCAGATCCAGGCGCGCGGAGCCCAGGTCGAGCGCCGCCTGGTCGACTGCATTGCGTCGCAGTTCGGCCCGCGCCAGCACGTCCTCTGCCGCCATCCGGGAAATCTCGTGCGCGGCCATCAATCGCAGCGTGCGCCCCGCGACCTCCTCGGCGACTGCGGCCTGCGCCAGGGTCGCACGGTATTTCTGCTGGGCAGCGAGCAGTTCCCAGGTGGCTTTCACCACCCGATTCAGGTAAATCTGTCGGCCATGGCGGCTGTCGAGGCGGCTGGCAGCCAGGTCCGAACGCGCCGAGCTCAGGCGCAGGGCTTCCACGGGCTCTCCGAAACTGGCATCGACCGGCACATCGACTTGCAGTAAGGGCTGGCTGCGCAACAGGGCGGAGGCAAGTTGCGACTGCTCGGCTCCGCTGCTGACGATGAGACCGGGATGCACACGGATGCCATTGTCGAAGAGCTTTTCGGCGCCGACGCTGGCAGTCACGACATCGACGGGCTCGATCTGCGTGGTGACGAAACCGTTGGCGCTGCGGGTCGTCAGCAGACGCCGCCCCCCGCCGCTGGCTTCGGCATTCCAGTCGAAAGCACCCTGAGCGGCATGCACCGCGCTCTGGGCGCGCTGCTCCATGAGCAGCGCGCGCGCGACATTACCCTGAGAGCCGGCCAGTAGCGCCATACGGATGACTTCCGGCATCGTCAGTAGCGCGCCATCCGCCGCCTGGGCCGCGTCGGCGAGGGCGAAAACGCAGGAAATCATGGCCATTGCGCATGTCCAGACCCAGTGCCTCGGCGTGGCTGCGGTCTTCCAGCGTGTCATCGATATCAGAATCCGTAGGGGAAAGCGGGGTAAATAGGTAGCAGGTAGCCAAACAGATCGGGATGCAGCCTGCCTTGCCGGCCGCTCCCCATCGAGGAGGGGCACGGGCGGCAGCGATGTTCGCGCACCCACCCAGGCCGCGCGGATTATAACGTCGCCCCATGCGCGCAGTCGTGCGCTGACATATTGTTGTCATGGTTTTTCCCATACCGCTCCCCGCGCGTGAGCAACGTCTATAATTCGCACGCTCATGGCGCAGCCCGGACTCGTTCCGCGGCTGCGCCATGAGGGAAGGAATCCAGTCATCCCGGTACGCCGGCGCCGTGACCTGCCTGGTTGGGCACAGGGTCATGGAATCCTGCGGCAATCACCACTTATTTGAGTTCCAAGATGCTGAAAATCGCAATCGCCGGCCTGGGGAACTGCGCCAGTGCCCTGTTGCAATCGATCGCCGCCGCCCGCCATGGCAAGCTGGACGGAGTCATTCGCCAACAAATAGGCCGCTGGCAGGTCGGTGACATCGATGTCGTCGCCGCCTTCGACATCGATCGACGCAAAGTGGGACGTAGCGTCGGTGTAGCCGCCTTCGCGCTTCCCAACTGTGTGCAGGTGTTCGAGGCCGACTTGTCCATGTTCACGACGCCGGTCCTGATGGGGCCGGTCCTGGATGGTGTCGCCAGCCACATGAAGGATTTCCCCGACGATCAAACCTTTCTCGTGGCCGACCTGAACCCGGTCGATGTCGCCGCCGCCTTGCGCGATTCCCACGCTGAAATTCTGGTGTGTTACCTGCCGGTGGGCTCCGAGCAGGCGGTACGCCACTACGCCGAAGCCTGTCTGGCGGCAGGAGTCGGGATGGTCAACTGCGTTCCGGTGTTCATCGCCTCCAACCCCGACTGGGCGTCCCGTTTCGCCGCCGCCGGCCTGCCGCTGATCGGCGACGACATCAAGAGCCAACTCGGCGCCACCATCGTCCACCGCACCCTGGCCTGGCTGTTCGACATGCGGGGCATCAGCATCGACCGCACCTATCAACTCAACACCGGCGGCAACACCGATTTCCTGAACATGCTGGCCCGCGACCGCCTGGCATCGAAGAAGATATCCAAAACCGGCTCGGTGCAATCCATCCTCGGCAAACCCATCCCCGCCGGCAATGTTCATATCGGCCCGTCCGACTATGTACCCTGGCAGAAGGACAACAAGGTCTGCTTCCTGCGCATCGAGGGTAGCGGCATCGGCGGCGCCAAGGTGGAACTTGAACTGCGATTGTCGGTGCAAGATTCCCCGAACAGCGCAGGCGTCGTCCTGGATGCCATCCGATGCGCCAAGCTGGCCCTGGATCGAGGCATAGGCGGCGCCCTGCTCGAAGCCTCATCGGCATTCATGAAGACCCCACCGCACCAATATCATGACCTGGAGGCCCAGCGTCAGTGTGACGAGTTCATCGCCAGGAACGGCTAGCTCTCGCTCAGCACATCCTGCGGAGCCCATCTCAAACCAGCTTTCCGTCCACCAGCGTAAGCACCCGGTCCGCCAGCGCGTAATGGCGGCTGTCGTGGGAAATCATCAGCACCGCAGCCCCCCGCTGGCTCACCGCCTCGCGCAGGCAGTCCAGGGTGATGGCCGCCGATTCCGGGTCCAGGGAGGCGGTAGGCTCGTCGGCCAGGATCAGATCCGGCTCGTTGATCAACGCCCGCGCCACCGCCACCCGCTGGCGCTGACCGGTCGAGAGTTTGCCTGGCAGGACATCCATACGCCGTTGCAGGCCGATGCGGGTCAGCCATCGTTCCGGGCGCTCAAGATAGTCCTGTTTTCCGTAGCGTTCCCGCCGCAAGCCCATCGTCAGGTGCATCGTCTCGCGCGGCGTCAGTGCATCGAACAGGTGATGGTCCTGAAAGATGAAACCGATGTCGCGGCGCAACAGGACCAGGGCGGCTTCGGATGCACCAGCGAGATCGCTGCCGAGCACGCGCAGTTGGCCCCGCTGGAGCCGGCGCAGGCCACCAATCAGGGTCACCAAGGTAGACTTTCCAGAGCCGGAAGGCCCGGTCAGGATCACGAACTCCCCAGCCGAGATATCGAAGCCGATGCCGCTCAGCACCGGCTGCTCTTCCGCTCCTGACCCGTAGGCATAGGAAAGATGGCTGCAATGGATGCGAGTCTGGTCGGCGGCAACAGTCATGGGGATCATCAGTAGAGCTCGGCGGGATCGCAATGAATCACCTGGCGCGCGGCGGCCAGGCCGGCCACGACACTGGCAAGCAAGCAGGCCAGGGCGATCGCGCCTATGCGCGGTGCGGTGAGGAATATGGCCAGTCCGGTGCGCAGCGCCAGCTCCTGGTAGAGCAAGAATGCGGCAAGCAGACCGATAAGAAATCCACCCGCTGCATACAACACCGCCTGATGCAGGATGACGCCGATCACGAAGGCATTGCCGAAGCCCATCGCCTTGAGCGTCGCGTAGGCCTGGATGCGCCGGCGAATGGCAACGTAGAGCACCTGGTAGCAGATCACCAGCCCGACGAACAACCCGGCCGCCATGCCGGCGCCAAACAGCAGGCCGATCGGCGCCGTCCGCCGCAGATAGGTGATTTCACGATCAGCCAGTTCACCCGGTCGAAACACATCGATATCCTCTCCGGCCCGGCCCAGGATGGCCCGCTTCACCCGCTCGATGTCAGCGCCAGGAGCGACCCGAACCACCGCCATGATAGGACGAACCCCGGGATTGATGGATTTCAGGGTGCTCTCGCTGCTCACCATCACCCCGTCGATGATGACCGTAGGCCCCAGGCTGACGTATCCCCCCAGGCGCACCCTTCTGCCTTCCAGCCAGAGCGCCTGTCCCACCGCGAGTTCGCCGTAGATCGGCCGGGATTTCCGGTCGAACAGCACCCGCTCCGGTTCCCGCAGACTATCGAGGGCGGCGCGGCTCCAGCCCAGTTCGAGCGGCGGATCATCGGGAGAAAAGGCCAGCACGACGACGCGCCGGTCTGGCCTATCCGGGCCATTACGGAGGTTCATGCCGGCCTGGTAGAGGGGCATCACGGCAGCGACCCCCGGCACCACCGCGATCTGCGACAGGTGGATCGGCAACAGGCCGTCCCATTTATCCAGATGCAGGCGCCGCTTGTCCAGAACCACAAGGTCACCACGCACCGCCTCGACGATGCGCAATTGCGAGTCGAGGATGCCGTTCATAAACCCCATCTCGACGAAGACGATCAGCACGGCCGTCGCGATCCCCGCCATCGCCAGCACACTGCGCCAGGCATCGCGGCTTATCAGCCTCCAGCCGAGTTGATTCATAAGTAATGTCGCGTAACTCATTTTGCCTTCATTAAGCTGCCGGCGCAGGCCCTCATCCCCGGCCCTTCCCCCGGAGGGGGAAGGGGGTGGAACCCTCTTCGGGAGAGAGCAGGGTGAGGGAGCCCGGTGGTAAGCCAAA
>CAISDD010000031.1 GCA_903883985.1 uncultured Pseudomonadota bacterium
AGTCGTTCGCCGGGCCGCCCCAAGAACGACTTGGCCCCCTTGGGGGGCGGCTCGGCGGGGTTTGCCGAGCCGGGGGCACAACTACCTCGCTGGCGAGTGTGATCGGCTACCTGAAAGAAGCCGATCCGCGCCGCGCCTACATGGCTTTCCGCAGCCGTGCGGGGCGTTGAAATCTTGCCACTCGCGACTCGCGACTCGCGAATCGCCACACTGCGCAGCTACATCGTCGGCGGCGCCGTGCGCGATGGCCTGCTGGGCCTGCCGATGCAGGATCGCGACCACGTAGTGGTGGGGGCCACGCCGCAAGACATGGTCGCTCTGGGCTTTCGCCCCGTGGGCCGCGACTTCCCCGTCTTCCTGCACCCCGACAGCGGCGAGGAGTACGCGCTGGCTCGCACCGAGCGCAAGACCGCGCGCGGCTACAAGGGCTTCGCGGTACATGCGGCAGCGGACGTCACCCTGGAACAGGATCTGCTGCGCCGCGACCTCACCATCAACGCGATGGCACTGGCCCAGGACGGGAGCCTGATCGACCCTTATGGCGGCAGGGCGGACCTGGAGGGGCGCGTGTTCCGGCACGTCTCTGCCGCCTTCGCGGAGGATCCGGTGCGCATCCTGCGAGTGGCGCGTTTCGCCGCGCGCTTCGGAGCGGGAGATATCCGCTTCGAGTTGGCGCCGGAAACCCTGGGGCTGATGCAAGCCATGGTCGCTGCAGGCGAAGTGGATGCGCTGGTGCCGGAGCGGGTCTGGCAGGAACTCGCGCGCGGCCTGATGGAAGCCACTCCCTCGCGCATGTTCCGGATGTTGCGCGAGTGTGGCGCCCTGGCGCGCCTGCTGCCCGAACTCGACCGGCTCTTCGGCGTGCCGCAGCCCGCTCAACATCATCCAGAAATCGATACGGGTGAGCACGTCATGCGGGTAATCGACGCGGCCGCGCGCCAGGGACTTGATCTGCCGGCCCGGGTGGCCGCGCTGCTACACGATCTCGGCAAGGGGACCACGCCGCGGGAATTCTGGCCAAAACACCACGGCCACGAGGGCCGCGGCGTTGAACTGGTTCGCGGCCTGTGCGAGCGCCTGCGCGCACCGCTCGAATGCCGCGACCTGGCGATTCTGGTGGCGCGCGATCATGGCAACGCTCATCGCTCCCTGGAACTGCGCCCCGCCACACTGCTGGAACTGCTGCAAAGGACGGATGCCCTGCGCCGCCCGGAACGCTTCGAGGACTTCCTCGCCGCCTGCGCCGCCGATGCCCATGGCCGCGAAGGCTATGAGGCACGCCCCTACCCCCAGGCGGAGCACCTGCGCCACGCGCTGGTCGCTGCACGCAGCGTCGATGCCGGCGCGCTCGCCCAAGGGGTGGAGCCGGCCGCCATCGCACAGGTCATCGCCCAGGCCAGGATCGCCGCCATCGCAGCGGCGTTGCCATCATCGTAACCCCAGAACTCACCAGGCTGTTTCCCGCTCTGGCCGGGCTGTCCGAGGCGCTGGTGCGCGAAGTCAAACGTCAGGGCGTGAATCTGGAGGTTCCGGCCGGCACCTTGCTGTTCGACGCCGGCATGAGCTGCCAGGCACTGCCTCTCGTGAATGTGCGCCTGGGGCGCGAACGCATCGAAGTGCTCGCACCCGCCGCCCTCAGGCAAAAGGCGGCTGGAACATAGTCACAGGACGATCGTCACAGGCCGATCGTCACATATCCGACGCCACCAGGCCGGTACGGATGGCGTAGCGGGTCAATCCGGCGACATCGTGGATGTTGAGGCGCTGCATGAGCTGAGCACGGTGGCTCTCCACGGTCTTCACGCTGACGTGCAATTGGATGGCGATCTCCCGTGTGGCGAAACCACGCGCGATCAGATGCAATATCTCGCGCTGCCGCGGGGTCAGACGCTCATCCTGATGCGCCTTCTTGCCGGATTCATCGACGTGCAGGAAGTCATCCACGACCGTGACCGCCTCGCGCAGGCTGGAGAGCAGGGAGCGCTGCTTCTGCCTGGCCTGGTTGAGCGAATCCAACGCCTGTCTTTGAGTGCTGACATCACTGCAATGGCCGACAAGGCCGATACACTTGTTCTCACCCGAAAAAACCGGCATGCCGCTCTTGAGCAACCAGCGATAGCGCCCGTCGCGGCGGCGCAAGCGACATTCCATGGACACGGGCGAGACATTGCGGATCGCATCCCCCACCAAACCCTGCCACACAGGCCCGTCTTCAGGATGCATGGCGGAAACCCAGCCGTCGCCGATGCACTCCTCCAGGTTGCGCCCGGTGAACGCCAGCCAAGCCTGATTGACATGGCCGCAGCCTCCTGCCAGGTCGGCAGACCAGATCATCGTAGGCACCCAGTCCAGCGCCCTTTTCATTTCGGGAGTGAATTCCAACCCCAACCCATCCGTATCCATTTCTCAAACTCCTAGTACAGTACCAAGGGCTGGATACGGAGAAAAACACTTATCGTTTCCCCTTATCCATTAAGGTGTAGTGTAATGCCTACACGGTAGTGTAATCACGAATTTTTTCATGCACGCAGCCCATTTACACAATATTTACCCGTAGACAAACATACCACCCTATTCCAGGTAGTTCGTACCAAGATTTTTCCGTGGCCTGTAACCAAAGTCACTGAGCGGGCAACGGGTCTGGCGTACTCTAGCTACACTCCCGTGTGGAGTCCCTGTCTTCCTTGGAGCACGTCATGAAAAAGAATGTTGGTGGTATCGATCGCATCCTGCGCATCATCTTGGGCCTGGCACTCATCGCCTGGGCTGCCCTGGGTGGCCCGATCTGGGCCTGGGTCGGGGTAGTGCCCCTAGCCACCGGACTGGTCAGGTTTTGCGCGCTTTACCCACTGCTGAGCGTCAACACCTGCCCGAAGGACTAGTCGTTCAGACGCGGGAATGAAAAAAGCCCCTGATGTGAGGCCCCATGAACCTTGAGGCGCCTCCGATCACGCTCACCCTTGACGTAAACCCGCGTGACCTCCGTAGGAGCGGGCTTGCCCGCGATTCAACGGTGGCTATCGCGGGCAAGCCCGCTCCTACGACACGGTCAACAGTGGAATGTTGCGCACGTAGGAACTCAGCTATCGCGGGCAAGCCCGCTCCTACGACACTCCGATCACGCTCACCCTTGACGTAAACCCGCGTGACCTCCGTAGGAGCGGGCTTGCCCGTGATTCAACGGTGGCTATCGCGGGCAAGCCCGCTCCTACGACACGGTC
>CAISDD010000032.1 GCA_903883985.1 uncultured Pseudomonadota bacterium
CCCCCCTCAAAGTAAAAGACAAAAACCCCGCGTCGCTATGCTCCAACTGTCCAGCTTCACGTGGAATCACTGTCCAGCTTGCTCTGGAATCGGTGTCCAGCTTCGCCTGGAATGGGTGTCCAGGTTGCGCGGAATACGCAAGGCGCGACTCGCGGCTCACGCGTCCGCCGAGTTCGGTGCGACTTTCGGCCAGAACACGTGTGCTTGAAGACAGTGACTCCGCGTGGCGTTAGCACCAACAGCCTCTTGCAAATGCCCAGGAGCTCAAGACGCAACTCGCCATGAAGGCCCGCATTCGTCAATTCGTCAGACGTCGAGCTTCAGCGAATACTTCGACTGCGGACGAAAGCGCTGCCTCACCGCACTCGTGCTCGCCGACTCGCTTAAGAATCTCGGCATCCCAAGCGGCCTCCGATCCAGCACCGGATCCGCGCCAGCCCGCGTAGGGCGGATGAGCCGGCGATGTCTTGCCGGCGTTATCCGCAGAATGCCAAACATTCGGCGGAAGGCGCGAAAAACCGCTTTTCGGCCATCCCTTGCTCTTGCTGGCGCACGGGAAATACTAATCGTGTCTGACCCCATTAACACTCCATTAACAACCCGATTACCTGGGCCAAGTGGCTCGCCTTTCCAACCGATTCCCGCGTCCGTGCCTATGTGGCCAGGGCGCAGGATCCCCTGACCGCCGAAGAGTGGCGTCGCGAGCTGGCAGACTCAAGGAACTATCCTCTCCTGAATCTGGCGCCAAGTCGGGTGGCCGCGCTTCAAGACCTTGAGCGCATTGGGAAGTAGCCCCCCTGGTGCGCACTGAACTCGGTTCGGTTTCTCCAGTTATCCAAATTATAACGACCCACTTCTGGGCACCTGGTCTAGCATTAGAGGCTAAGCGGTAACCCGCCGCAACGGAGATACCGGCGTCATGAGCCCGACATCCAAACCCTGGCGATACTTCTTGCTACTGGGCCTGCTGCTTGCGGGATTGGCCGTCGGGGTTAGGAATGTCGCGGATAGTGCGAGCAAGGCGGTGTCTTTTGTGTTTACCGATCTGGACGGACGCAGCATCCGGCTCGAGGATTATCGCGGCAAGTGGGTGCTGGCCAGTTTCTGGGCGACCTGGTGTCCGCTCTGCAAAATCCAGGTGCCTACACTCAACGCCCTGAATCTGCGCCCGGATTTTCGGGTGATCGGCATCGCCCTGGATTACAGTGGCGACAAAAACGCCGTTCGTGAGGCTGCCATCGAGAGCAATCTCCACTACGATGCTCAGATCGCCGGCGGCTCGCGACACGACCCCAACAGCGCCTTCCGCCAGGTCGGGCCGGTTGATTTCTTCCCCACCTCCTACTTGTACGACCCGACCGGCGAGATCGTCATGTTCATTCCCGGCCAGTTGCGGATGGGCCGTGTTCTGTCGTTTATGGAGAAGTGGTACGCGGAACGGGGCGGCACCCGCCAACCTACGTTTTCCGTGAAGACGGAAAAGCTCGCCGCCTTCCTGCGCAATCACTACGGAGCGCTCGGCGCCCAGGCTTACGCCGAGTGGAAACGCATGCTCGACCACGGCGTCAGCGCCACACCCATGCAAAAACTCGTGCGTGTGAATGATTTCTTCAATCGGCGCATTCAGGCCGCTGACGGCCAACAGGTTTGGGGACGGCCAGACTACTGGGCGACACCCGGCGAATTGCTTGGCGTAGGACGTGGCGACAGCGTGGATATCGCCATCGCCAAATACTTCACTCTTTTGGCGCTCAACATCGCCCCAGAGAAATTACATCTGATCTACGTCAAGTCGCGTGGCGAAGCCCAGACCGACTCTGTGCACATGGTGTTGGCCTATTACGAGAACAGCGGGGTCGACCCTCTGCTGCTCGATGCTGCCTCCGTCCTGCCTGCGGCAAAGCGACCCGACTTGCAACCGGTGTTCAGCTTCAACAGCCTGGGCGCCTGGGATGAGACCACGAAGGCAGTCGCAGCGGGCACGCCCGGCCACCTCGCCACCTGGGAAGACACGCTGCGCCGCGCCCGCGCGGAAGGCTTTGAGTAAGGAAACCCCGCCATGTCCATGTACCGACAACTTTGGCTATCCATCTTTGCGAGTGTACTGATTGCAGTGGGAGCCAGCCTGTTTGCCTCGCTGCTCAACGCGCGCTCCTATGTGGAAGCGCAACTCGCCATGAAAAATCAGGACAACGCCACCACCCTGGCTCTGGCCCTCAGCCAGGGCAACAGTGATCGCGGCAGCCTGGTCCTGGCGGCAACCGCGCTGTTCGACGGCGGCCATTACGACCTCATCCATGTCATCGATCCGAACGGCAAGAGCCTGGTGACCAAGGTTGCCCGCCACACCGATGAAGGCGCACCGGCCTGGTTCGTGCGCCTGCTGCCGATACGCTCGCTGCCTGGTCGTGCCGAGATCGCCAGCGGCTGGCAGCCGCTGGGCACCTTGACCCTGATGAGCAGCAGTCGTTTCGCCTACCGTGCGCTCTGGGAAACCGCGCTCACCATGAGCGCGGTCATGTTTTTCGCGGGACTGCTAGGCAGCCTCCTGGTTAGCCTGGTACTGCGTCGCATCACCAAGCCCATGCATGCGGTAATAGAACAGGCCAGGGCGATCAACGATCACCGTTTCATCCGCATTCCAGTGCCCGGAGTGCCCGAAATGAGAGAACTCGCCGAGGCGATGAACGATACCGTGACCCGTCTGCGCATTGACTTCGAGGAAGACGCGCAGCGATACGAGGCACTGCGCCAACAGGCCAATTTCGACCCGCTCACCGGCCTGGCCAATCGTGCCTTCTTTCTCGCCAGCCTCAACAGTGCACTGGATGATGAGGATACGCCCTATGGCGCGCTGGCCTTCATCCGTTTGCGTATGTTGGGCAAGATCAACCGCAACCAGGGCCGTGAAGTCGCCGACGAACTGCTGCATCAGGTCGGCCATGCCATCGCCGAACTGGTCGTGCGTTGCAGTGGTGCCATCGCCGGGCGTCTCAATGGCGGCGATTTTGCGTTGTTGATCGGCCGTGAATGTGACCCCGCGCAGAGGCTAAATGAGCTGTTGCAAAGCCTGCCCAACGTGGTCGTCCCTCTTGCCGGCGGATACTCCACCACCTACATCGCTTACAGTCTTTTGTCCCGTGGGGACGACCGGGCTCGCCTATTCGCGCGGATTGATGCCACGCTGGCCGCAGCCGATATCGGCGGAATCAGTGTCGTGCGCGAAGCCGCCCCAGAGGCGGCCAATGAACCGGCCGCCCCGATAGGTGCCGAGCAATGGCGCGCCAGCCTGCACCAGGCGCTAGCCGACCCAGCATCACTGCGTCTTGCGAAATACCCGCTGCGGGTAGGTGACGGCCACATAGACCATCGCGAATGCCCGCTGCGCTTGCGCCTTTGCGATGAATGGCTCTCGGCCACACGCTTCCTGCCGCTGGCGGACCGCATCGGCATGGCCCACGAACTGGACTGGGCCACCCTCAACCTGGCCATCGCAGAACTGGAAAGCGACCCTCAACTCGGCGGGCTCTGGATCAATCTCTCGGCAAAATCCATTGCCGACCCTGAATTCCGCCGCCGCCTGCTCAAGCTGCTGCGCGAGCGTCCTGCCTGCCGCAAGCGGCTGTACCTGGAAATTCCCGAGGCCGGGGCATTGAGCCGTCTTGGCGCGGTGCGCGAGCTTAGCCGCGACCTGAAACCCATGGAATGCCACCTCGGTCTGGAACACTATGGCCACCACTTCAACCGCATCGGCCAACTCTACGACGTCGGCCTGGACTTTCTCAAGGTCGATGCCAGTTTCATCCAGGGTATCGATAGCAACCCCGGCAACCAGGCATTCCTCGCCGGCCTGTGCGAAATTGCCCATCGCATCGGCATGCAGGTATTCGCCGAGGGCGTGGAACGGCAGGAAGAGCTGGCCTGTCTGAACGGACTCCGCTTCGATGGGGCTTCAGGTGTGCTGGTGCGCTGATCTGAGGGTGACGAGTCGAATACCGACCGATTTACCCGTCAGGGGGAAGCGCGCCACAGGCAATCGTCCTACATTCCGCTGTTGACCGTATCGTGTCAAGCGGGTCCACCCAAAGAGCGTAATCGAAGGCGCAAACCTCAATATGCATGGGGACTCACGGGGGAAGATGAGCGGTCAACTGAGGAATCAAGGATCATGCGTTTGACCTGGCTTGCGCCCGTGCACCGAGCATCGCCTTCCCCCTCCTGGCGAACCGATCGATAGTCCCCGTACCTGATGGAAACGAAAACATGTCCACCCTGTCACGCCCCTTCCTTTTCTGCTTGCTCTTGCCCTTGCAAGCGCTGGCCCGCGACCAGACAGATATCGCCGGCGTGTGGCGCAGCATCGACGACCAGACCGGTCAACCCGCAGCGCTGGTACAGATCGACGCCAACCACGGTGTTTACAGTGGCAAGGTAGTGCGCGTCCTCGACCCGAAGGCTCCGCCGCTCTGCACCTTGTGCTCGGGTGAGCGACACAACCAGCCGATCCTGGGCATGACCATACTCACCGGTCTGAAGCATGTGGGGGATGCTTTTAGCGGCGGCGAAGTGCTCGATCCGGACAGCGGCATGACCTACCGGGCGCAGGCCAGACTGGTCGATGCGGGCGCACGCCTGGCGGTACACGGTTATATCGGGCTGTCCCTGTTCGGCCGCTCCCAGCTATGGGAGCGCACAGCCATCACGCCTGCGAGACCTTGAAGCGCATGCGCAAACGGGTGCCGCTGCCTTCCATGGGATCAAGAATTTCCACCTGGCCGCCATGAACACGGACTATTTCCCGCACGATCGCCAGACCGAGGCCGCTGCCTTCCTGAACCACATTCGCCGGCCGATAAAATCGCTCGAACACAAGTTCGCGCTCCTCGGGTTGGATGCCCGGGCCATTGTCCTCCACTTCCAGGTAGGCCACCCCGAGTTCCCGGCCGGATCTCACCGTGATACGTCCCCCCTCCTGGATGTAATTCAAGGCATTGTCGATCAGGTTCGACAACGCTTCGCGCAGCAACCAGGGCACGGCAAATATCTCGACCGATTCAGCCTCGAAGCCCAGGTCGATGTCCCGGGCGATGGCTCGATCGAGAAAGGCGGAGGCCATGGACTCGACCACCCACCCCAAGTCGGTCGGACGCCGGACATGGCCAAAGCTGGCCCTATGGTCCGCGCGTGCCAACAACAACAACTGGTTCACCAGGTGCGTGATGCGTGCGGTGGCCTCGTCGATATGGCGCAGGGTTTCCTGATACTTGGGTGGCAACTCGCTCATGCCCAGCAATTCGAGATGCGTCTGCAAGCCAGTCAACGGTGTGCGCAACTGGTGTGCGGCGTCGGCCAGGAAGCGGCGCTGGTTTTCACTGGACTCACGCAACAGACCGAATAGCCGGTTGAGGGAGGCTACGAGGGGAAGGACTTCTTCCGGGACATGATCGGTCTGCAGGTTGCCCAGGTCATTGGGTGAACGGTGCTCGATCTCACGGCGCAAATCATCGAGCGGCCTCAGGCTGATGCGGATGCCAAAATAGATCAGCAGCAGCGTGATGAAGATCAACAGCAGGTTGGGTGCAATCATCGCCAGCATGGTTTCCTGAGAATCCATCTCGCGCTTGTGTATGGTCTCCACGACAAGGATGTCCGCCGTCACCCCGGACTTGACGGCCCGATGGTTGATGCCACGAACGACCTTCCCCAGGTAGTGCGCGTCGAAAAAAACGCTGGCCTGCGTGCCATGAATATCGGCGCCTGGCAGATCTGGGCTGCCGGCGATCAATCGACCGCGCGAGTCGTGTACCGCAAAATAGATCGCATCGTAGCGGTCGGAACGCAACACTTCCTGGGCCTGCGGGGACAGGTCCAGGAGCAAGGACGCCTCGTTGAAGCGCAGATGCGAGGCGATATCCTGGGCTGCATCGGCGATGGCCAGGTCGAAAGCCTCGTCTGCACGGCTGTGCGCGATGTGGTAGTCGCTCGCCAGGCTGAGGATCAGCACCAGAAACAGCGGCCCGATCAACCAGGTGAGGAGGCTGCGCTGGATGCCGGATTTGGCCCAGGACTCAGTCTTTTGGGTCATCGAGGCGGTAACCGATGCCACGCACCGTGCGGATGCAGAGACCGGAATCCGCAAGTTTGGCGCGTAGCCGTGAAACATGCACTTCGATGGCGTTCGCGCTCATGTCCTTGTCCCAGCCCGACAAGGTCTGTAATAACCTGGCTTTGGAAGCCACCTGGGGCGAGAGCATGACCATCGTTTCCAGGAGAGTCCATTCGCTCAGCGTCAGTTCCAGGGGCATCCCGGCCAAGGTGGCGCTGTGCCGAGTGGTATCGAGTTCGAGTGCTCCATAGTTCAGGATGGCGCTAACGACCGAGTTGGCACGGCGGACCAGGGCGCGTACCCGTGCGGCCAGTTCCGGTAGTCGAAACGGCTTGGTCATGTAATCATCGGCTCCGACCTCGAGCCCCTGAACGCAATCTTCCAGGCTGTCACGCGCGGTCAGGATCAGGATCGGCAACTGGATGCCGGACTGCCGCAACTGCCTGATGAGACTCAGTCCGTCCATGCCGGGCAAGCCGAGGTCGATGATGGCCAGGTCGAACACCTCGCCCGCGCGTATCTGCGCCTCGGCCTGTTCCGCCCGGCCGACCAGATCGACGGTAAAACGGGCCAGCCTCAGTCCTTCCTTGATGCCGCTGGCAACCAGAGGGTCGTCTTCCACAACCAGAATGCGCATGGGTGCTCAGGTGTAGCGTCGGGCGACCAGGACCGCGTTGCTGCCACCGAAGGCAAACGAGTTGCACAGGATCGCGCCCAGTCCTCTGGCTGCGCGCGCCCCGGCGGCGATATAGTCGAGATCGCAGGCCGGGTCGGGATGATCTAGGTGTGCGGTCGGCGGCAAGACTTCCAGATGCAATGCCAGTATTCCGGCGAGAAATTCCACCGCACCGGCCGCGCCCATGAGGTGCCCATGTACCGCCTTGGTCGAACTGACTGGCGGGACCGAGTCGCCGAATACCCCGTGCAGCGCTTGAGTCTCGATGGCGTCGCCCACTTCGGTGGCCGTGCCGTGGGCGTTGACATAGCCGATCTCGGTCGGGGCCAATCGTGCATCTGCCAAAGCTGCGCGCATGGCGCGGACCTGACCGGCAGCGTCGGGCCTGGAAATATGGACAGCATCGCTGGAGCTGCCATAGCCTGCCAGTTCGGCCAGGATCGGGGCGCCGCGATGCCGCGCGCGCTCCTCATCCTCGAGGACCAGCGCCACGGCGCCCTCGGCCAGCACCAGACCGCTGCGGTCGGCGGCGAAGGGCTTGCAACTGCGCTCGGGGTTGGCGGGGTCGGTCCTGGCCAGCGTGCCCATCATTTGCCAGCCGCGCATGATGGACGGGGTAAGCAGTGCCTCGGCGCCACCAACGATAACCACCTGCGCATCACCTCGGCGAATGGCGCGCAAGCCCTCACCGATAGCCATGGCGGACGACGCGCAGGCATTGGAAATGGTCTGCGAGGGGCCGCGCAAGCCCATTTCCAGGCTGATTTGGGCGGCGGCGGCATTGTTCATGCCCATGACCACGGACAGGGGTCGAATGCGACCGGTTTTCTCGCGATACAGTTGGATGTAGCCCTCTTCCAGCGTGCCAGCCCCCCCCAGACCAGTGCCCCAGTAGATGCCGGCCCGGTCTCGTTCCGATTCATTCAGTTCCAGTCCGGCATGGCGTACCGCTTCGCGCGCCGCCACCAGGGAGAATTGCGCGACGCGATCGAGCTGTTTGGCTTGGGGACGGGAAAAATGCCGCGCCGGATCGAAGTCCACCTGACCCACCACCAGCGGCTCCAGACCGACGTCCGGCACCGCCGCCAGCAGGCGCAAGCCGGAACGGCCCGCGATCACGGCTTCACTGTATCCGGCCAGATTCTGGCCGATGGGCGAGACGACTCCGGCTCCGGTTATGACGACTCGGCGCATGTCGCTTTTTGCGTGATGAGTTCATCGATATGGTTCGCCAGATCGCGCAGGGTCTTGAGCCCATCCGCCTTGCTGGCATCGAGACGGATGTCAAACTTGTCCTCCAGTTCGAAGATGAACTCGACTAAGCCCAGCGAATCGATGCCGATTTGCTCGAAGGGCGCGTCGACGTCGATCTCCTCGCTCTTGACCTCAAATTCCTGGGCGGCGTATTGCTTGATCGTTTCGAGCGTGTTCATGCGGCTTCCTTGGCCCGGGTATCCCCCGTGCGTGTGTTGAGAAACTCGATCGCGGCGCGAGCCACGTCTTCCTTTTCGTTGTCGATGGTGAGCATGTGGTAGCTGTCGTGAAACCAGCGCAACTCAATATCGGCGGAGCCTATCGTTGCCAGGACATGGCGCGGACTGCGTGGGCCGGCGACATCATCCTCGACGGCGTGCAGGATCAGGGTCGGCGCCTTGACCGTGGGCAATGTGCGGCGCGCATTCCAGATCAGACGCTGAGCCTGGTAGATCGCCGTCATCGGCAAGTGTGCAGCGCCAGCCGCCGAGACCCCGGTGCTGCGCATCTGGTCGGCGATCCACTCGCGCAGGCGTAGGTTCTTGATACCATAAGGCGTGGTCTCACGATGCCGGTACCAGTGGCGTATCCCCGGGAGGTAGGCCAGAGGCAGGAGCTTGCGAGTGATGGGCACATTCCAGCCGTCGTAGAACAGCGTGGTGGAAATGAGCAACAAGGCATCGACTTGGGTCGCACGCCTGGCGGCCAGCGCCAACGCCAGGGTCGCTCCTATGCACAGCCCACCGACGCTGACCGTGCGGTGTTTTCCGCGCAGATCGTCGAATTCCAGTTCAAAGGAGGTCAGCCAATCTCGATAGGCGCGGATGCGCGTGAGCTTGCCGGACACGCCGTAGCCCGGGATGAACGGCACCCGAACTGTATAACCCACCTGGTTCAGGCGCTTGGCCAGATGAATGAGTTCCAGCGGGTTGCCGCACAGGCCATGGCCCAGCAAGACGGCGTCGGCGCCGCCCGGGAGATCGAGTGTGTAGTCCATCCCACAAGCCTAACAGGGCAACCCTTCGATTTCCTGTCGCCCTGTTACTGAGTCACTACAATCCAGCCTCCTCGACGCATTCCCTGACCAGTTCCGGGCCGCGGTAGATCAGGCCGGTGTAAATCTGCAACAGGTCGGCACCAGCGGCGAGCTTCTCGCGGGCATCGGCGCCGCTCAAGATGCCGCCAGAGCCGATGATCGGCAGCTCTCCGGCCAGGGCTGCGTGGAAAGCCTGGATGACCTGGGTGGATTGCGCCTTGAGCGGCGCACCGGAGAGGCCCCCACTCTCCTGCCCATGCACCAGGTGCTCGACGCCAGCTCGCGCCAGTGTGGTGTTGGTGGCGATCAGCGCGTCGATACGGTGTCGGCGGAACATCGCGGCCATGTCCGCGATCTGCGCGGCGGTCAGATCGGGGGCGATCTTCACCGCAATCGGCATGTACTTGCCATGGCGGTCCGCCAGGACTTGTTGCCTAGCCTTGATCGCGCCCAATAGCGCATCGAGTTCGTCGCCGCCTTGCAGGGAGCGCAGATTTTTGGTGTTAGGCGAGGAAATATTGACCGTTACGAAATGGACCTTGCCGTAGAGCTTGTCCAGCAGTAACAGGTAGTCGTCAGCGGCTTGTTCGATGGGGGTATCCGCGTTCTTGCCCAGGTTGACCCCGACGATGCCCGAAAAACGGCTGGCTTCCAGTTGGCGCAGCAAGTGGTCCACGCCGAGATTGTTGAACCCCATGCGATTGATGATGGCCTGGGCCTGCGGTAATCGAAAAAGGCGCGGTATCGGGTTGCCCGGTTGCGGTCGCGGCGTGACTGCGCCCAGTTCGAGAAAGCCAAAGCCGAAGGCACCCAGCGCATCGATGGCTTCCCCGTTCTTGTCCAGACCTGCGGCCAACCCCAGCGGATTCGGAAAATCCAGCCCCATGACCCGGCGCGGCGCGGCGGCAACCGCTGGAAGGAAGGGTTTGAGCAGTCCGGCCGTATGCAGATAGCGTAAGCCTACGAGGGTGAGGTTGTGCGCGCTTTCCGGATCGAGTCGGAACAGCAGGGGGCGAAGCAGAGGATAGAGATTCACGGTAGCAGGCGTCGAGGGGCGAGGGGTGAGTTTAGCCTCGCCTGGCTGTCCAGATCACCACCCGGTTGCGGCCTTCTTCCTTGGCCCGGATCATGGCCATGTCGGCGCTGGCGATGCTTTCCTCCACCGGCAGGCGCGGGTTCATTTCGGCGACACCAAACGACGCGGTGACGAAGAGCGTAGCCCCGCTGGGCAGTCGTATGGGCAAACACTCCAGGCCAGCGCGTATGCGCTCCACCACCAGAGTCGCTTCGTTCAGCGGCGTCCCGGGCAGGCAGATGAGGAACTCCTCACCGCCATAGCGATAAATCGAGTCGTATTTACGCAGCACGCTAGTCACGAACCTCAATCCCTGGCTCAGCACGGCATCGCCCGCAGGATGGCCAAAGTCGTCGTTGACCCGCTTGAAGCGGTCGAAATCGAGTAGACAAAGACAACAAGGGCGCTGAATCCGCAGGGCACGTTCCTGCTCCTCGCGTAGCCGCAGCATCATGCCGCGGCGGGAAGCGCAACCGGTCAAGCTGTCCGTGGTGAGCAATTCGCCGATGATGTCCAGTTGCAGGCGGCGCAAGGTGGCGTTGACGCGCAGCGCCAGATCGATGCACTCGTCGTAGAGATCGGGCGTCGGGCGGCGCTGATCGAGGGTACTCAAGAGCGCCTGGCGAGCGCTACCATGCATGGCCTGTTGGGTGAGGCCCAGGCTCCGAAAATCCAGCTTGGCATCCAGCACATAGGGCTCCCGGCTGTAATACCACTGGCCAAATGGGGAACGCAGGTGCGCGTCGTCTTCCAGGTCGAGGTGATTGACCGGCCCGCCACACACCAGGGTGAGGTTGAGCTGCTTGAACCAGGCCAGGTGTGCGGCGATGATCACTTCCAATTCTTCGGAAATGCGCTGAATTTCTTCGCGTTCCAGGGGAAGTGACATGATGGCCGGTCAGGTTGACGTAAGCCTATATCGGCCGCGATGGTCAAGTCTTTAGCGCACCGGAGAGCATGCGAAATAAGCCTGTTTCCGAAAATTCCCTGTTTACCTCCAGAAAATTCCTCCGTACAATGCGCGGCTTGTCGGGGCGTAGCGCAGCCTGGTAGCGCACCTGCATGGGGTGCAGGGGGTCGGAAGTTCGAGTCTTCTCGCCCCGACCATTAGATTCAAAGGCTTACCAGAGCCAACAACACGAAAGCCAGCTAAGTTAGCTGGTTTTTTTGTTTTTTATGCCCCCTTTTATGCCCCTCGCCTACGAGGCCCGGCTTGATCGGCAACAATTTCACTGTCGCAGCGGTAACCGCGGGGGCCGTGCGACCCATCATCGCCCCACGTGTATTCCTGCGCGTATGGCCTGTGATCAAGGGCTACTTCGCTTACCATGCCTTACCCACGAACTTCAGAGCATGTTCGTTCCGCTTCTGCGTCACGAAATTGTGGTTACGATCGCTTCGACGACGCAGCCAGCGACGCTGCCAGAAAACCCCACTGACAAGGGGACGAATATCGAGACTGGTGAACGACTGGCTACCCGCTCCAAAAGATCCTTCATCCATGGCCGGAGCACAGCTTTGCCGTCAAACAGCCAAGGTAGGAGCCGTATGCGGGAATTCCGCAAGGCGGATCTGTGCGGGGGGCCAGTAATGGGTGCATCTGTCGCGATTGGGGACTCACGCCGTTGGTGGATGTCGCGGACTGTATCTCCAAAGTAAGGATGGTGGTCTATCCCGTATCCTGCGCATCGTGATCAGCGGCAAGCGCCGTGAAATCGGACTTAGCCCATACCCGCCTCGACCGTCACTCTCGAAAATGCTCGCTTCGCTGGCATGGATTTGCGCCGCCAGGTTCATCCCAGGATCGATCCTCTTGCCGCGAAGCAGCAGGAGATGCAGGGGCGGAATATCGCCAAGGCGAAGGCGATGAGGTTCGCTGAATGCACAGAAACCGGCTAGATATGACTCCTGGTGGGTAACGTTGCGAGGTAAGTGGGTAGGGCCATGCGGCTCACCCGCATACCGTCGAGGGTCATGTGTAGGAGATGAGTTACGATGCGGTCGCTGCAAACGTCGTTGTCGGCCCGCCTGTTAGCCGATGGCTTGGTAGGGGGCCATGGTGATACTCCTGCCCGGCGAGAGGTTGCCGTTTGCGGCTACCGGCACATCGGTCCGCAAGCGAGCGCCCTACGGCTACGCGCTACCCACTACGAATCACATAGAGTCCAGAAACCTACCAGGAAGCCCAGCCCATGAGACCTCCTGGGCGAGCCCGAAGCATCGCAAACAGCGGCGCAACACCTTGGCAACCTATGCTTTTCCCATCTTCGGTGGCTTGCCGGTGTCGGCAATCGATACCGCCCTGGTCATGAAATGCCTGGATCCGATCTGGCACGACAAGACGGAAACGGCTAGTCGCCTGCGTGGCCGAATCGAGCAGGTACTAGACTGGGCCAAGGTACGTGGATTTCGCGAGGGCGGGAATCCGGCCAGGTGGAAAGGCCATCTGGACAAACTCCTGCCTGCCAAAAACAAAATCGCCAAGGCAATACACCATGCCGCCCTGCCCTATGTGGAAATTGGCGTATTCATGGCCGAACTGGCCCGGATGGAAGGGATCGGTGCTCGTGCCCTGGAATTCGCCATACTGACGGCAGCCCGGTCTGGCGAGGTTCGAGGAGCGACCTGGAACGAAATTGACCTTAACTCGTGTATGTGGATAGAGGTGTAGGGTGGGCAAACGTTTTTTTGCTTGCCCACCAATTTCACCGTTGCGAGTCCGCGTGGGCAAACGATAAGGCCGTTTGCCCACCCTACCCGGCTAAAACGGTTTCTCGGACTCACTTACCAATTACCAAATTCCTTCTAGGGATTACACAAGTTCACTAGAGGGGCGAACGTGACCGAAAACCAGCGAGGGAAGAAGAAACCGCATTGAAATTATCTGCGGTGCAACCCGGCGGTCCTTCCGCTTAATGCGGTTGGGACCCGTAGCTTTGCGACCGAAGTTCTCACCTCGTTTGCCGACGGCCAAGCCACGCAACTATTTAAGCCGCAGCAGAGCCAAGCCACCAAGAGAAAACATAACAACAAACAACCACCCTTGCAACCTCATTTTTTCTTGTAACTACTCAGGCAATCACCC
>CAISDD010000033.1 GCA_903883985.1 uncultured Pseudomonadota bacterium
GAAACGTCGGCTAACGCAAGCTGCGCTGACTGGGGTAAAACCGGCGAGACGCCGACGCTACTCATTAGCGCCAGGTCGAAGCTTGCAAGGTGTTGGGCTTCGCCTTGCTCAGCCCAAGCTACGCGAGCTCAACGAACCCACCCCAGTGTCCTTCTGGCTGGCCGCAATCCTGATGGGAATCGGCGTCTGGCTGCACCTGACTGAACATCACGAGCACGAGCATGAGCATGAGGCATTAAGCCACAACCACCTGCTTGTTCATGACGAGCACCACTACCATCACCACGATTTCCCCTTGGATGGTCAGGAGCCTCACGACCATCCCCATACGCATGCGCCCTTACGCCGCCTGCGCCCGCATTACCCTGATATTCATCATCGGCATCAACACTGAAGCCGAATTCAGAGGTTGACGGTGGCGTGTCCGCAAGCGCTTCGTTTCGCCATACTAAGGTGACGCATCTAAATATGAAGTTACATATGATCGAACAATGTTATATAGTATGCATAAATCACCTTCTTGTCATGCACCCATGAACTTCCTCGTTCTCCTCGTCACTCTGCCCACCAAGCAATCCGCCGGCCGTATGCGTGTCTGGCGCGCCTTGCGGGCAATGGGCTGTGCCACGTTGCGCGACGGGGTGTATCTGCTGCCCGAATCTGCGCAGCACGCGGCTGCCCTGGCGCAGGTAGCCGAAGATGTGGCCAGCGTCCAGGGTACTGCGGACCTCTATCTGTTGACAGGGCGTGACGACACCCAGCGTGGGCGACTCATCGCCCTTTTTGACCGCAGGGATGACTACACACGCCTGATGGACTCGATCGGTACATCTGAAGCCGCCGATGCAAAAACGCTGCGTGCCCTGCGCCGGGAGTTCTTGGCCTTATCTGCAATCGACTTTTTTCCGGGCGAGGCACGGCGCCAAACCGAGGATGCCCTGGTAGCGCTCGAAGCCGCCGCCACCGGCGAACCCAGCAGCGTGTCCTGCAAGATACGGCGCCTGGATAGCGCGGACTTCCAGGGACGGAAATGGGCGACACGCAAGAACCTCTGGGTGGACCGCATGGCCTCCGCCTGGCTGATCCGGCGCTTCATCGATCACAAGGCGAGCTTCCTCTGGCTCGACGACTCGAAACGCTGTCCGCAAATGGCGCTCGGATTCGACTTCGACGGCGCGGCGTTCACCCACGTCGATGGCCGGGTCAGCTTCGAGGTGCTGGCGGCCAGCTTTGGCCTGGAGGTCGACCCAGCCATCGCCCGCCTCTCCGCTATCGTGCATTACCTCGACGTGGGCGGCCTGCCGGTCCCCGAAGCGGTCGGACTGGAAGCCTTGCTGGCCGGGATGCGCACCACCCTCGTCGACGATGACACCTTGCTCGCCAGCGCCAGCCAGGCCTTCGACTTCCTCTATGCCAATTACCTGAACGGAGAACCAAACCGTGAATGACAACCAACAACGCCCCGCCCACCCCAGTTTCTGGGAAGCCTTCGTCTACTGGCTGAAACTCGGCTTCATCAGCTTCGGTGGCCCAGCGGGACAGATTTCCATCATGCACCAGGAACTGGTGGAAAAACGCCGCTGGATCGGCGAGCGCCGCTTCCTCCACGCCCTCAACTACTGCATGGTGCTGCCCGGCCCCGAGGCCCAGCAACTGGCCATCTACATCGGCTGGATGCTGCACCGCACTTGGGGCGGCATCATCGCCGGCACCTTGTTCGTGCTGCCGTCGCTGTTCATCCTGGCTGGGCTGACCTACGTTTATCTGACCTTCGGCGAGATCACCCTGGTCAAAGGCCTCTTCAACGGCATCAAGCCAGCGGTGGTGGCCATCGTCGTGTTCGCCGCTTGGCGCATCGGTTCGCGCGCCTTGAAGAACAACTTGTTGTGGGCGCTGGCGGCGGCCTCGTTCATCGCCGTCTTCGCCTTGAAGGTGCCCTTCCCCTACATCGTGCTGGCGGCGGGCATTCTGGGTTTTATTGGCGGCAAGATCTGGCCGGACAAATTCAAGGTCGGCGGCGGTCACGGCGTCTCCAACAAGACCTACGGCCCGGCCCTGATCGACGACGACACCCCATCCCCGGAACACACCAAGTTCAGGCCCATGTACCTGGCCGTGTTGCTTCTGGTGGGTCTGGCGATCTGGGGCGCGGCCATGCTGACGCTGAGCAACCCGGTGCTGCACGACATGGGCGAATTCTTCACCAAGGCGGCCCTGGTCACCTTCGGCGGTGCCTATGCCGTGCTGCCCTATGTCTACCAGGGCGGGGTCGAGCATTACCAATGGCTTAGCGGCACCCAGATGATCGACGGCCTGGCCCTGGGAGAAACCACGCCGGGACCGCTGATCATGGTGGTGTCCTTCGTCGGTTTCGTCGGAGCCTGGACCAAGCAGATCTTCGGTCCGGACGCCCTGTTCCTGGCCGGCTTCGCCGGCGCCTCGGTGGCCACCTTCTTCACCTTCCTGCCCAGCTTCATCTTCATCCTGGCCGGCGCGCCGCTAATCGAAACCACCCACGGCAACCTCAAGTTCACCGCGCCGCTGACCGGCATTACCGCCGCCGTGGTGGGAGTTGTTTTGAACCTGTCGCTGTTCTTCGGCTGGCACGTGATCTGGCCGCGCGCCACGGAGGCCGCTCCGTTCACCGGTGGCTTCGAGTGGTTCTACGCCCTCATGTCAGTCGCCGCCTTCCTGGCCTTGTGGAAATACAAGCAGGACATCATGAAAGTCATCGCTGCCTGTGCCGCCATCGGACTGGCTTACACCTACATCGTTTGAAGAACTGAACATTACTTACCACATGGACTTCGGCGCCAAGGCCGGCTCCTATGTCGACGCCTTCATGAGCAACCTTTCCTGGACGGCCGCCGAAGCCGCATTCAACAAGATCGAAGCCTGACCATGGACCGCACCCTCTCTCCCTCCACCCATCAAAATGAACTTGCCGGCAAACTGATCCTCGACGTGCGCCGCCTCGGCGACCGCGAAGTCGCTCCGGCGCACCTGCCTGGTGCGCAATGGAAAAACCCGGAGCAATTGGCCGACTGGGCCGATGGCCTGCCGAAAGATCCGGACATCGTCCTGTACTGCGCACGCGGTGGCTCGGTCTCCAACAGCGTGGTCGACGCACTGAGAGCCAAGGGCCTGAAGGCACGCTTCATCGAGGGTGGCATCGAGGGTTGGAAAGCCACGGGCGGCGAGGTGGTAGGCTAATGCGCCCGAACCAGTTCCTGGTTACCACGCTCATGGCAATCGGCCTCGTGTCGAACCCGGCAAGCGCACAGTTCGGCGATGCCGAATCGGCCATCAAATATCGCCAGGGCTCCCTACATGATCTCCATCCACATGCAGCGCATCAACGACATGCTGCGTGGCGAGGCGCCCTTCGACCGTGCATGGCTGGTGCGCAGCACCGGCCTGGTACGCGATCTGATCGCCCTGCCTTGGGAGGCGTTCCCACCGGGCAGCGAAGGGGGCAATGCCAAGGACGACATCTGGCTGGACGACGCCAAGTTCCAGGAATGGTCGCTGAAGGTACAGGCGGACACGCGAGCCTTTGCGGAACTGGCGAAAACCGCAGACCATGCAAGCCTGCATGAGGCCCACAAACAGATGCGCGAGGTTTGCCGGGAATGCCACCTGAAATACCGTAATCCGGAAATCACCCGTGGCAACTGAGGGAGTGAAACCATGAAATGGATTACCCGCGAACGCCCCAAGGTGGATCGGCTCGCTTGCGCCTGCTTGATAGGGCGGTTCGTGGACCCTGAGGCGGAGATTTATTTCTCGCCTGCCCATCTGGTGATGGTTGAAGCACAGAGCACGGGTGCCACGCCCTTTGACGTGCCAGGCGTAGAACTGGGCCATTCTGGCCCGTTTTGCAGCTTCGACGCCATCCTGAGCAAGTACGAACTGGACGCCCCGGCACTGAAGCGGATCGGTCAAATCGTGCGCGGGGCTGACACCCGCTACCCCGTCCTGGCCGACGAAGCAGCAGGACTCCAGGCCATCGCCGTCGGCCTCAATGCCAGCATCGCCGACGATCACGAACTGCTGGCTCAAGGACAAGTGCATTATGACGCGCTCTATGCCTGGTGCGCCCGCCCGGTGCGTGTACCGCAGGGATTGCTCAGCACCGTGACACGATTCTTAACTAAAGGTCGAGCCTCATGAAATGGATTACCCGCGAACGCCCCAAAATCGACCGTATCGCCTGCCCTTGGCTCATCGCCCGTTTCATCGACGATAGCCCGGAGTTCCTCTACGTGCCGGGAAACCAGGTCATGAGCGTGGCGAAACGCCTGGACGCTATCCCTTATGACGTGCCGGGTGTCGAACTGGGCCACCACGGTCCGCTGTGCAGTTTCGACGCCTTCATGCGCAAGTATCCGCGCAACGACCCCGCGCTTGATCGCCTCGCCCTCATCGTGCGGGGCGCCGACACCGACAGTCCCGACCTTGCCCCTGAAGCGGCCGGACTGGTCGCCGTTTCCTGGGGTCTCAACCACAACTTCCTCGACGACCATGAACTGCTCGCGCGGGGCATGGTGATTTACGACGCCCTCTATGCCTGGTGCGCCCGTTCTGCCACCTGAGGCCGCCGACAAGGCCGGCCATCCGGCTTGAGATGATCCTGCCCGCGAGTACCGCGTCCGAGGCTCGTCTCCTGATCATCGGCCGAGCGCTGCGGGCCTTCGTGGACGGCTTCATCTGCGTCCTCCTGCCCGCCTATCTGCTGGCGCTTGGCTTGGGCGCGTTCGAGGTGGGCGTACTCAGCGCCGCCACCCTGCTGGGCTCTGCCAGTCTCGCGCTGTTGCTGGGCGCCCATGGCCACCGCTTCCACCACCGCCAGCTATTGTTGGGCGCGGCCCTGCTCATGGCCGCAACCGGGCTATCATTCGCCGGGTTGTCCTCGTTCTGGCCGTTGTTGCTGGCGGCCTTCGTCGGCACTTTGAACCCCAGTTCCGGCGATGTCAGCGTGTTCCTGCCCCTGGAACACGCCCGGCTGGCGGAGGCGGCCCTGGGGGATGAGCGCACTCGCCTATTCGCCCGTTACACCCTGGCGGGGTCGCTGTTCGCGGCCCTGGGTTCCATGGCCGCAGGGTTGCCGGACCTGCTGGTAGGCCAGGGCTGGGTCAAGGCGGATGCGCTGCGCGTCATGTTCCTGCTCTATGCTCTGGTGGGTGGAGTGGTCTGGCTGCTCTACCGTCGCCTTCCTGAGCCGCCGCCGCATGAACGGCCCGCGCCACCCGCACCGCTGAAGGAGTCACGCGGCATCGTCATCCACCTGGCCGCCCTGTTTTCCATCGACGCCTTCGCCGGCGGGCTGGTGCTGAATTCGCTGCTGGCATTGTGGCTGTTCGAGCGTTTCGGCTTGTCGCTGGCCGCTGCAGGGGTGTTCTTCTTCTGGGCCGGGCTCTTGTCCGCCTTCTCGCAACTGGCGGCCCCGTGGGTGGCGAAACGCATCGGCCTCATCAACACCATGGTGTTCACCCACATCCCATCCAGCGTTTTTTTGATCCTTGCCGCCCTGGCAGACAGCATGCCCTGGGCGCTGGGGCTGCTGTTGGCGCGGGCAGCCTTGTCGCAAATGGACGTGCCCACCCGCTCCGCCTTCGTCATGGCGGTGGTGACGCCACCGGAACGAACGGCGGCGGCCAGTTTCACCGCCGTGCCGCGCAGCCTGGCGGCGGCGGTGAGTCCCACTCTGGGTGGCGTGTTGTTCGCCGCCGGTTGGCTAGCAGCCCCATTGGTGACCTGCGGGGTGTTGAAGATCGCCTATGACGTGGCGATCTGGCGCGCCTTCCGCCGCGTTGCCTCACAAGGGGGCTGACATGGATTGGACGCTGTTGGCACACTGTGTCGCCGCCCTGGGCGCGGCGTTGCTCACGCCGTTTTTCAGTTTCGTACTGGGGTGGGGCTGATCTGACGCAATGCCCAGCCGGGTAGGGTGGGCAAACGGCCTTATCGTTTGCCCACGCGGACTCGCAACGGTGAAATTGGTGGGCAAACAACAAAACGTTTGCCCACCCTACACATCTGACGGCTGGAAGCCCAACA
>CAISDD010000034.1 GCA_903883985.1 uncultured Pseudomonadota bacterium
CAAACCCGTGCCCGGCAAGGCAACGGCGGTGGGGTCAAGCAGCGTGGTGACCGTTGCGGTGAAGTCGGTATTCCGGGTCATAGCCAGGGGGGTTCCGACAACCTTTGCCGCAGTCAAAGCCGATCTCATTTCGCCGGTGTCGTCAACGGGCGGGGTGGCGGAGCCTGGCACGGTGTACTTGTCATAGATGAGCGCGCCGCCACCCGGATTGGCGATCACGGCCAGGTTCTCCAGCAGCCCGTCGTAACCCGTGCCATTCGGTAAAAACTGGGTGGAGACGGGGTCAAGACCACCGTAACCCAGCGTGTTTACACCCATGGAAGCCGTGAGATAGCTTCTGATGTAGCTCAGATTGCCAGAGAGGTTGGCGCTGTTGACGTCTGCGATGGTGAGCGCGGTGGCATCGCCATTGTGGGAGAGAACTGCGGCGATGGCATTCGTCAGCGGCGTGATGTCCACATAGAAAACCTGTCCAGGCAGCGGCCCGTTGCCCAACATCGAGGTCATATCGACCTGAGCGTCTCCGGAAATGCCAGAGGCCCGGATCACGAAGGGCGCCAGGAGCCCGGTAACGTTGAGGGTATACGAGCCATTGCCGGAGTCGGTGGTCGTGATTCTGCTGACGCCATTGGCATCGGTCAGGGTAACGGCCGCGTTCACCAGAGGCGCGCCATTGGCAACCACTCCGCTCACATAGGTCGCAGTCGTGGAGGTGGTGGAGCTTTTGCCACTACCACAAGCCGCGAGGGTGAGGAGGCCGCCAGACAGAAGAGTCACGATGAACGCGCGGGAGAGAAACGATGCCAGGCCAAGATGTTTACCCATGCCACCTCCAATTATAGTGAGCGAAGTCGAACCCATGGGCGAGCATATTACTTGCAGTTCTCGGCATTGACGGCACGGACCTGTGTAAGACTGCGTAAACCAAAACGGCAGGCCACGCAGGAATGACCGAATAAGTAGGGCCGCGAAACAGATTTGGTTTGCCACCGGGCGCCCTCACCCTGCCCTCTCCCGAAGTGAGAGGGTTCCACCCCCTTCCCCCTCCGGGGGAAGGGCCGGGGATGAGGGCCTGCGCCGGCAGCTTAATGAAGGCAAGTTACGCGACATTATTTACTACTCGCCGCCGAATACGTGTTTCGCAACATCCTTGTAGTGTTTGACGAAATGCACATCCAGGCCCACCTTGACGTAGTCGGGCAGACGCTCGTAATCGGGCTGGTTGGCTTGCGGCAGCAGGAGTTCGGTCAGCCCCACCCGTTTGGCGGCGATGACTTTCTCGCGGATGCCGCCGACCGGTAGCACCTGCCCGGTCAGCGTCAACTCCCCGGTCATGGCCAGGGGGCGGGCGACCGCTTCGTTTCGCGCCAACGACAACAAAGCGGTCGCCATGGTGATGCCGGCACTGGGGCCATCCTTGGGCGTCGCGCCTTCCGGCACATGCAGATGGACAAAGGCCTCGTCGAAGAATTTTGGATCGGCTCGATAGGCCAACAGATGGCTGGAAATATAGCTGTAGGCGATCTCGGCGGATTCCTTCATCACTTCGCCCAGGCGGCAGGTAAGCTTGAAACCGCGATTGAGCGTGTGCACCTTGGTCGCTTCGATGGTCAAGGTCGCCCCCCCCAGGGTAGTCCAGGCGAGCCCCGTCACCACGCCGATTCCGGTCATCGGTTTTTCCGGCACATAGGGCGGGTCGGTCAGAAAAGTTTCCAGGTTGGCCGCGGTAACGTGGAGTTTTTCCGCTTCGCCACGCACGATCTTCACCACGCCCTTGCGGGCTACCTTGCCCAAATTCATTTCCAGTTGCCGCACCCCGGCTTCCCGCGCGTAGCCTTCGATGATCCGGCGAATGGCGGCCTCGGTGAGCGTGACCTGGCCGCGCTTCAAACCCGTCTTCTTGACCTGCTTGGGCCAGAGGTGATGACGCGCGATGGCCAGCTTTTCCTCCAGCAGATAGCCCGATAGCCGGATCACTTCCATGCGGTCGAGCAAGGGGGCCGGAATCGTGTCCATCTGGTTGGCGGTGCAAATGAACAGCACTTTCGAAAGATCGAAGCGCACGTCCAGATAGTGGTCGAGGAAATCCACGTTCTGTTCCGGATCGAGCACTTCCAGCAATGCCGAGGCCGGATCGCCCTGGTAGGAGGCACCGATCTTGTCGACCTCGTCCAACATGATGACGGGGTTCTGCGATTCCACTTCCTTGATCGCCTGGATGAACTTGCCGGGCATGGCGCCGATGTAGGTGCGG
>CAISDD010000035.1 GCA_903883985.1 uncultured Pseudomonadota bacterium
CCCATCCTGGACGATGCGGGTCATGGCGGACAGGTACATGTTGAGCATCTCGGCCAGTTGTGCGGCCTCCAGCCCCTCGGTAATGCTGGTGAAGCCGACGATGTCGGAAAACAGGACGGTCATGATCTTGGATTCGCCGCGCAGGCTATAACGGGCCGGATCCTTGGCCATTTCGTCGACCAGTTCCGGCGGGATGTACTGCCCGAACAGCTTGGTGATCTGCGCCTTGGATCGCGCCTCGACGAAGAAGCCAACACTCATGTTGAGCACGAACAGCCCGAGCACGGCCAACAAGGAGGCGGCCAGGGGAATCTGAGCGTTCCAGGCGGACCAGGCGTAGAAATCGCCCCCGGCCAGCACCAGGCCAAGCCCCAGGGTGACCAGAGCGGCCCACAGGGGCGAGATTACCGGCAACAGGGCGGCGAGCAGCAGGCCGGCGATGGCGACGCTGACCAGCTCCATGGCGCGCACACCGACGGGTTCCCACTTCACCGTGCCATCGAGTATGCCGGAGATCAGGCTGGCGTGGATCTCGACACCGGGCAGCATCCTGGAAACCGGCGTGACGCGCAGATCCATGATGCCCGGCGCGGTGGAGCCGATGAGCACGATGCGACCTTCCAGGCTGGACGAGGGCGCGCGTCCGTGAAGCACATCGCTGGCGGAAATGTAGGCGAAGGCGTTGGCTGCGCGATAGGGCACTAGCGCATTGGCGTGCGCGTCCAGTGGAATCCGCAAGCCATCGAGGTCCAGCGCGGTGGGGTGCACCCCCTGCGCCGGGACGATCCTGGGCGTGCCCGAGCCCATGCTGGCGCGCGCGCTCAGGAATGCCAGCGAGCCGTAACACTGACCTCCGTATTCCATGAGCACCGGCATGCGCCGTGCCACGCCATCGAAATCGGCATCCATGTTGAAGAAGGCCGCGCCTGCTGCACGATCCTGCAGCCGCTTCAGGTTGGCGTTGTAGCCAACCGCGTGGCGCGGGGTGATGCCCTGTTTCGCCACCAGGGCGCAGGGGAACAGGGCGGGCGGCAATTGCCCGTTGGTTTCCACGGGCGGCACGAAACTGAAGTAGTAACCCAGGACGGCGGGGCCGCCAGCCAATGCTTCCGCCAGTCTGGCGTCGTAATCCAGTTGCGGTCGGATACGCGCCAGGCTGGCCGCGAAACTGTCGTCACCGGCCAGCGCCCCCTGCGCCAGCTGTTCCAGGACGGGCAGCCCGGAGCTTTGATCCGGCTCGGAAAAAATCACATCGTAGCCCACGGCGGCGACACCGTATTGCGAGAACAGCGTGTGTGTGAGCTTGGCGACCTCGACTCTGGGCCAGGGCCAGCGGCCAATCTCCTTCAAGCTCTTGTCGTCGATATCGACAATCACCACCCGCTCATCCACGGTCTTAGGATGGAAGACGCGCAGCTTCAAGTCATACAGGGCCGCGTCCAGCTTCGCCACGAAATACAGGTTATATATCTGCCCCACATGGCCGGCGAGCAGCAGGATGAACAGCAAGGAAAGGCCGAATTGCCCGACAAAACGACGGCTACGCAGGTTCAGGTTCATGGTTCAGGGGGGTCCACATAGGGTTCATCGGGTGACAAAACGGGAATTCCGGGCGAGCGACAGGCGAAATCCCATTCCCGTGGCGCCAGAGAAAAGCCGTGGCCGGTCATGC
>CAISDD010000036.1 GCA_903883985.1 uncultured Pseudomonadota bacterium
GCCGACAATTATGCGATGAAAGTAATCGCGGACGCTTTTGATGTGCATTACACTACGGTGAGCCGGGCTGTGAGGGCTTATGAATCGAAGCAAGACCAAAAATAATGCGACTGCGCAAGACCTGACCCCGTGATTTCTCGTTGGTACCGTCAGGAAAACCGAGATAGTCGTCATAGTTCTTGGGGTAGTCCTTCCCCGCTTGCAGCCTATTCTGCTGTCCAGTTGTCGCCATACGGGCGTGCTAGTCTCACCGCTCTCCTTTTGACGCCCAGTTAACGTAATTGTCTGTGACATGCTCCCATTTGCCCCCGGCGCACGAGCCGTAATTCGTGATGAAGAGTGGTTAATTCGTCGGGCCGACCCCGCCATTGTCGGCGGGTGGCTGCTCACCTGTGATGGCATTTCAGAACTCGTTCGTGGCAAGGGAGCCTTGTTCCTGACGAGCCTTGAAGATGCCATCGACATCCTCGACCCGGCCAAGACGGAGTTGGTGCCGGACGACACCCCGGCCTACAACGCCACCGTGCTGTACCTGGAAAGCCATCGCCGCCGCGGCGTCGCCAACGACGATAAAATCCATCTCGGCCATCGCGGCGTGATGAACCTGGTGCCCTACCAGCTCGACCCTGCTTTGCAGGCCCTGCGGCAACCCCGCTCCCGCATCTTGATTGCCGACTCGGTGGGACTGGGCAAGACCCTTGAGTCAGGGGTGTTGGCCACAGAGCTGATACAGCGAGGTCGAGGCAAGCGCATCCTGGTGGTCACCCAGAAGGCCATGCTCACCCAGTTTCAGAAAGAATGGTGGAGTCGCTTCTCCATTCCGCTGGTGCGGTTGGACTCGGTCGGCCTGGCGCGGGTACGCAACCGCATTCCCGCCAACCACAACCCGTTCAACTACTTCGACCGCAGCATCATTTCCGTAGACACCCTCAAGAGCAACCTGGAGTACCGCAACTACCTGGAAAACGCCTGGTGGGACATCATCGTCATCGACGAGTGCCACAACGTGGCGGCGCGTGCGGGCGAATCCGGCTTGTCTCGGCGCGCCCGCCTGGCCAAGTTGCTTGCGACCCGCTCGGATACCCTCATGTTGCTGTCGGCCACGCCCCACGACGGTTCGGCGCGTAGCTTCGCCTCCTTGATGAGCCTGCTCGACCCCACGGCGATTTCCGACCCGGACGACTACACCCCCGAGGATTTCCGCAGCAAAGGCCTGGTGATTCGCCGCTTCAAGAAGGACATCAAGGACCAGGTGTCTGCCGACTTCCAGGAGCGCAGGACCACCTGTTTGCGCCAGGCAGCCAGCCCACAGGAGGAAGCGGTCTACCGTGCCCTACTGGACGTGGCCTTCACCCAAGGGGGCAAGCACAACGCTGGCCGGCAGCAGGAATTGCAGCGCGTCGGCCTGCAAAAGGGGCTGTTCTCCAGCCCGGCCGCAGCCCTGGAGTCCGCGAGCAAGCGCATCGAAATCCTGTCGGGCAAAGCCAGCCCGACCGCAGACGAGCTTGCGGAAGTGGACGGCCTGCAAGTCCTGGCCGAAGCCTTGAAGGCCCTGGTCCAGGACCCGGCCGCCAGTCAGTACAGCAAATACCAGCGCCTGCTGAAATTCCTGCGTTCGCCGGAGTTCGGCTGGCAGATGAATGCCGCCACCGACCGCCTCGTCATCTTCTCCGAGCGCATCGAGACCCTGCGCTGGCTGAACCAGCAACTCAGCCTCGACCTCAAGCTCAAGCCGGGCCAGATTGAGGTGCTCTACGGCCAGATGTCAGATACCGAGCAGCAGGAACTCGTGGAACGCTTCGGCCGCCAAGAAGACCCCATGCGTGTCATGCTGTGCTCGGACGTGGCGAGTGAGGGCCTGAACCTGCATTATTTTAGCCACCGCCTGGTGCACTTCGACCTGCCTTGGTCTCTGATGGTGTTCCAGCAACGCAATGGCCGGGTCGACCGCTATGGTCAGAAGCAACAGCCCCACATCGTCTATCTGTTCACCGAGGCCGTGACCGAGAAAATCAAGGGCGACCTGCGCATCCTGGAAATCCTTGAAAAGAAGGACGAGCAGGCTAACTTCAACCTGGGCGACCCCTCGGCCTTCCTCAACGTCTACGACCCGGACAAGGAAGCGGAGAAAG
The DNA here is from genome assembly GCA_903883985.1 of uncultured Pseudomonadota bacterium. Classification (GTDB taxonomy): domain Bacteria; phylum Pseudomonadota; class Gammaproteobacteria; order Burkholderiales; family Thiobacillaceae; genus PFJX01. The sequence continues at coordinate 2,133 of CAISDD010000036.1, forward strand.
TCGGTGACTTCATGGCTGCCGGCCTCACGCCGGAGCAGGTCGAGGCTGCTATGGATAAGGCAGCCAAGGCCCGTGGCCGGGAGAACGGCGAAAACGAAGGCGACTGGCTGATGGAACTGTTCGGAGGCGGCGGAGATGCCCAGCCCGGAGTGGTACAGTCCCCCACCAGCAGCCTCGCCCATATCGACGAGCCCGCCTCCCTCTTCGGCAGCGACTTCCACTATGCCAAGACGGCCCTCACCCAGCTCAACCACGGGCAGACCCTGTGCCAATGGTCGGCGGAAGATGCCGAGCAACTCATCGCGTTGACCGCTCCGTATGACCTCCAGGTGCGGCTGCGCCAGTTGCCGCGCGAAGTACAGGCCGTCAACGACCATTACTCCCTGTGCGCCAGTCCCCAGCGCATGGCCCAGGCCATCGAATCGGCCCGCCAAGCCAGGGCGGAGGAGGACACCTGGCCGCAACTGCATTACCTCTGGCCCCAGCATCCCATCATGGACTGGCTGGGCGACCGGGTGCTCACCCACTTCGGCCGGCACCGTGCCCCACTCCTGCAAAGCCTGAAGCTGCAGCCAGGTGAGCAGGCCTTCATCCTCATGAGCCTGGTGCCCAACCGCAAAGGCCAGCCCCTCCTGGTCGAATGGCAGGTGGCTAGCCGCATCCATGACCCGTCGAAGCCTGGAAATTTCGCACTGGAGCCGTTCGACACCTTCGTGACCCGCGCCGGCCTCAAGGCGGGCGGGTTGCCGAACCGTGGCCACACGCCGGAACTGGATGCCATCACTCAGACCATGCAGGCGGCCTTGCCCCAGGCGGTGCAGGCCATGCATGCCCACATGCTGAGCAAGCAGGAGAGTTTTTCCTCCGCCCTCGCCCAGCGCATGGAAGGCACCCTGGCAGAACTCAAGCTCCTGCAGGGTCGCCAGCTTGAGCAACTCACCCTGAACCTGGAACGGCAACTGGAAACTGTGAAGCGGGGGCGCTTCGAGCAGCGCAGCAAGCAAATCAACGGCGTGTTTGACGACTACCGCCAGTGGGTGCATGACACCCTCACCACCGAGCCCCAGCCCTGGATACAGGTGTTGGCCGGCGTGTGTCATCCCACGTCCGTAGCCCCCTCTGCCGCCGGAGCCTGACCATGCCCGTTCTTGAAGCCGTCCAGACCTTCGCTGGCATTGCCAACGAAAACGAGTTCTACAGCCACCATTACCTCTCCGAAGTCTTCAAGGGCGACATCAAGGCCCGCCTGGAAGGTTGGGACGCGGATGAATTAGCCCACCCCAGCGAGGAATCCCATCGCGCCCCCAACAAGCGCCTGCAAAGCTGGGCTCAGAAGTGGTTCGCCCAGCGCGGCCAGATTCAACGCGCCCAGGACGCCGCCGAGCGCTGGCAGGTGTTCACCCGCATTCAGACCGGCCTGTTGCAAGCCCTGGGCTATCCCGCCCCGGCGCCGCTGCCCGACCCGACCGAACTCGCCGCCGGCCTGCCCATCCCGCTTTGGCTGACGCTGCCCCGGCTAGCGGTGATACCGGCCTACCAGCCCGGCGCGGAAAACGATGACCTGCTGGACCACAAGCTCACCAGCCTGCACTTCGGCGGCGAGGCCGTTCCCCC
>CAISDD010000037.1 GCA_903883985.1 uncultured Pseudomonadota bacterium
CCGCTCCCACGACACGGTCAACAGCGGAATGTAGGTTCAACGCGTAGCTTCGCGGCTGAAGCCGCTCCTACCTTCAGACTTTCTGATCCAGCCGTAAGTGAAGCTTGCACCTTTTTGCAATTTAGACCTGGGAGCTGGCGGACGGCACAGCTTCCCAACCCTACGGGACTAACTCAGTTTAAAACGGCTAGCCGCTGCGGTAAGCCGGGCGGAGAGTTCGGCTAGTGTGGTGGCGGAGATGGCGGACTTTTCTGCGGTCATGCGGTTTTTCCCGGCCATGACCAGGATTTCCTGGACTCGGTCGCTGATGTCGCGGCTGGATGCGTCCTGCCTGGCACGGATGTTGTCCATGGTATGGATCTGATCGGTGAGGCTCGCCACTGCGTGGTTGACCTCGGCGATGGCGCGGTCGCCCTGATTGGCTTTATCGACCCCCTGTGTGACCGCTAGGCGTGCCGATTCCATGGCCTGGACCGCCTCGCCGGTTTCACCCTGGATGGTGTGTACCGTGGAGGATATTTCCTCCGTGGCTCGCGCGGTACGTTCCGCCAGTTTACGCACTTCGTCGGCGACTACGGCGAAGCCGCGGCCCTGCTCTCCTGCTCGTGCGGCCTCGATGGCGGCATTGAGCGCCAGCAAATTGGTCTGGTCGGCGATGTCCTTGATGACGACGACGATGCGGCCGATGACGTCCGAGTGGTTGCCCAGGGAGGCAACAACCTTGGAGGTTTGGGTGACTGAATTCGAGATGGATTCGATGCCGGCCGCAGCTTCGCCGATCACCTGCTGGCCGGTGCGCGCCAGTTGGCTGGCCTGGTCTGCCGCCCGCACCATGCTGCTGATGTTCTCGCCTACCTCCGCGATCGCCTGTGTGAGGGCGTGAGCCGCCGAACTGGCATTGTCGGCGCACTGTTCCTGGTGACTGGACGCCGCAGCGACCTGCTGGCTGTGGTCTGAGGCACGGTGGGCGCAGTCGCCGATCTTGTCTGCAGCGCTTCGTATCTCACCGACGATGCCGCTGAATTCATGCGACATATGGTTGAAGGCGCCAGCCACCTGGGCGAACTCGTCGTTGCCAGAGATGGCAACACTGACTTTCAGATCGCCCCGTGCCAGGCGTACGGCGGCGGATTCCAGGCTGGCGACACCCCGCATGATGGACTGCCTGATCACCAGGCCCAGGGCGATGGACATGACCAAGCCGACGGTCACGCCGATGATGGCAGTCAGGTTGAGTATCTTCGCCATGCTTTCCACTTGATGCCGATACGCGCCGGCCTCGCCAGTCAGATGGTCGATGAGCGCGTCAGTGGCTGTGAGCACACGGGTAAATGCGGGGGTCATGACCTCACGGTTCAACTTGTCGGCCTCGGCATATTTCTCGCCGCTCAACAGGTCGCGCATCTTACCGATGCCGTTGATGCCAAAGTCCATGCGGGCTGCCTGATAGGTTTCCAGTAATTGTTTTTCCTGGGAGGAAGAGATACGCTTTTTGTAAGCTTCGAGAAATTCGCTGATCTGGCGGATGCGTTTGTCGACCTGGTCAAATTTTTCCTGGGCGACAAAACTATCCTGGGCCATGCGCGCATCGGAAATATCGTTACGCATCTGAAACTGACTGACTCGCACGCCTTGCAGTTGGTTGATCGATGTCAGGTGGCGATCAAAGACCTGGGTCAGGGCCATGTTGCTCTGCTGGATGCCCCAGACACCGACCAGGCCAACCATAAGCAGTAGAACGGAAGAAATGACGGTCAGTGCGATCAGCCGGGTGCCGATCTTCATGTTGTTGAGAAGGTCCATTCAGGGCTCCAGATTATTGGTTTTCAGGGGCCCTCTGCAGAGAAAGGAGGGCAGCATGGGTGTGCATACCCTCTATATCGGCAGCCGAATGGATTTCTTCAACCCGAGTGGAAGTCCTGTCACGGGCGCGTGCAGCAGCAATAAAAAAAAAGGGCGGGTTGTGGCAAACCCGCCCTTTGGACTGCCGACGCGAACGCTTACAGGCTGTAGTACATCTCGAACTCGACCGGGTGGGTCGTCATGCGGAAGCGGTTGACTTCTTCCATCTTCAGGTCGATGTAAGACTCGATCCATTCCTTCGAGAACACGCCGCCACGGGTCAGGAATTCGTGGTCTTCGGCCAGGTTGTCCAGGGCCATTTCCAGGCTATGGCAAACCTTGGGGATGGCTTTTTCTTCTTCCGGCGGCAGGTCATAGAGATTCTTGTCGGCGGGGTCGCCCGGGTGCATCTTGTTCTGCACGCCATCGAGTCCGGCCATCATCAGCGCGGTGAAGCATAGATAGGGGTTGGAGGATGGGTCGGGGAAGCGGGTCTCGATGCGGCGCGCCTTGTCGGAGGCTACGTGCGGGATGCGGATGGACGCTGAACGGTTCTTGGCGGAGTAGGCCAGCATGACCGGGGCTTCGAAGCCGGGAACCAGGCGCTTGTAGGAGTTGGTGCCGGGGTTGGTGATGGCGTTGAGCGCCTTGGCATGCTTGATGATGCCGCCGATGTAGTACAGCGCGAACTCGGAGAGGCCGGCGTAGCCGTTGCCGGCGAACAAATTCTTGCCATCTTTCCAGATCGACTGGTGCACGTGCATGCCCGAACCATTGTCGCCAACGATGGGTTTGGGCATGAAGGTGGCGGTCTTGCCGTATTGGTGGGCGACGTTATGCACCACGTACTTGAGGATCTGGGTCCAGTCGGCGCGCTTCACCAGGGTGTTGAACACTGTGCCAATTTCGCACTGGCCGGCGGTCGCGACTTCGTGGTGATGGACTTCGACCGGGACGCCCATTTCTTCCAGGGCCAGGACCATGGCGCCACGGATGTCATGCAGGGAATCGACCGGAGGAACCGGGAAGTAACCGCCCTTGATGCCGGGGCGATGGCCCATGTTGCCGCCTTCGTATTTCTTGGAGGAAGACCAGGCGGCTTCTTCGGATTCGATGGCGACGTGGGTGCCGGACATGTCGGAGCCCCAGGTCACGGAATCGAAGATGAAGAATTCGGGTTCCGGGCCAAAATAGGCGGTGTCGCCCAGGCCGGTGGACTTCAGATAGGCTTCGCCGCGCTTGGCGATGGAGCGCGGGTCGCGGTCATAGCCTTTACCCGTATCGGGTTCGACGACGTCGCAGGTCAGGATCAGTGTGGGCTCGTCCATGAAGGGGTCGAGGTTGGCGGTGTCGGGATCCGGCATCAGTTGCATGTCGGAAGCCTGAATGCCCTTCCAGCCGGCGATGGAGGAACCGTCGAATGCGTGGCCATCGGTGAACTTGTCTTCGGTGAAGCCATACTGGGATACGGGCACGGTAACGTGCTGTTCCTTGCCTCGGGTATCGGTAAAACGGAAATCGACAAATTTGATGTCGTTATCCTGGATCATCTTCATTACATCGGCGACCGCCATTTCGAACTCCTTGTCTGACTGGTTTGCGTGGGTGGTATATCCACGGGAGGGGGTTAAGCAGGTTCCATGCCATACCCGGTAAAGGGACGAACTATTGTGCCACAAGGTCCTGCCCGGAAGCTGGGAAAAAGTATGCACCATATTGGTGCGATTTGCGCCAAGTCAGTGCATCGATTCGCTAATTTACTGCCGGACCCAAGCTCGGGTAGCCTATGCCGACCCGATACTCTGCCCAGCCAACATGTCCGACCGCTATGCCGTTTTTGGCAATCCCATCGCCCATACCCTGTCGCCGCGCATCCATGCCGCGTTTGCCGCGCAAACTAGTCAGTCCTTGACCTACGAGGCACTCCTGGCGCCTGTGGATGGCTTTCCCGGAGCCGTGGCGGTTTTTTCCCGCGCGGGCGGGCGGGGTGCGAACGTCACCGTTCCGTTCAAGGAACAGGCTCACGCGCTTTGCCATCAATTGAGCCCGCGCGCCGAAGCTGCCGGTGCGGTGAACACCCTGAAGTTCGAGGGCGATGTCGTCTATGGCGACAACACCGATGGTATCGGCTTGGTCAACGATCTGACCGGTCGCCTCACCCTGGAAGGGAAACGCATCCTGCTGCTGGGCGCTGGCGGGGCTGCGCGCGGCGTGGTGTTGCCTTTGCTGCAGCAGCGACCGGTAGAACTGTTCATTGCCAACCGCACACAGGCGAAGGCGGAAGAGTTGGCAGCCCGTTTTTCCATGTCGGGTGCAGTGCGAGGTGGGGGCTATGAGGTGCTGGAGGGGCGTCTTTTCGATCTGGTGATCAACGCCACCGCAGCCAGCCTGTCCGGCGATCTGCCGCCGCTGCCGGCGGGGGTGTTCGCACCCGGTGCGCAGGCCTACGACATGATGTACGGCCGCGACACGCCATTCCTGGCGTATGCCCGCAGCGAGGGTGCGCGCGGCAGCGA
>CAISDD010000038.1 GCA_903883985.1 uncultured Pseudomonadota bacterium
AGCTTGTGCAACTTGTCGCCGATGGCATCGTTCTCTTCGGCAAACCGCATGAGGTCACGCAACCTCAAGTCCAGGTCGCGCGCCTTTTCCCGCAGCGCGATTACCTGGCGCTCGCCCAGGGAGATCGCTTGGCCGCCGAATGGGTGCGGCACGGTGATGTCGGTGAGAAGTTCCGGGTTGGCAAGGAAAAAATCCGGGTTGAGGGTGAAGAATTCGCTGATCTGTTCGGGGGTGGGGGTCATGGTGTGAGCTGGTTTGGATGGGAAAATAGGATCGCTAGCGGATACTACGCATAAGACCCTGCGCGAGCAGTTAAATCCTTATTCCGCCATTGGCCGCTCCTAAGTAACCCGTCGAAACCAATTTGGCTTACCACCAGGCTCCCTCACCCTGCCCTCTCCCGAAGGGAGAGGGTTCCACCCCCTTCCCCCCTCCGGGGGAAGGGCTGGGGATGAGGGCCAGCGCCGGCAGCTTAATGAAGGCAAGTTACGCGACATTACTTACGAGGGTTATACGGATTTATTTCGGGGTAAATTTACCCAAAGCGTAAGTACTTGATTTTTATTCATTCCTGCGGGGGTAAGCGGGTATCCAGAGTGTTCTTCAAACTGGGGGTTGAGCCTGATCTGATTGAGGAATCTGGTTTCGCGCCTACGCGGGAATGACGAGAACAAATTTGCCCTGGGATTTTTCCGGGTAGCGATTGCCACCGAAGGCCGCAGTACCCCTATTCATCGCTGGGCGGGCGAGGAGCGTTTCGTGGTCGAAGCCGCAGCCTGCTCGGCAACCGGAACGGTCATAGCTCAATCTGGCCCCGGAAAACGGTCACGGCCGGGCCGGTAAGGAAGACAGATTGACCAGGGCCGGCCCAGCGTATGGCAAGGTCGCCACCGCGGGCGTGGACTTGCACGGGGCTGTCAAGCAGGCCGCGCCGGATGCCCGCAACCACGGCGGCGCAGGCGCCGGTGCCACAGGCCAGGGTCTCGCCGGTGCCTCGCTCGAATACACGCAATTTGATCTCGCGCCGATGCAGTATCTGCATGAAACCGACATTGACCCGTTCCGGAAAGCGGGCGTGGTGTTCGATCCGTGCGCCCAGTTCCCGCACCGGCGCGGCATCGGCGTCGCAGACCACGCGCACGGCATGGGGGTTGCCCATGGACAGGACAGAGAGCTCGATGGGCTCGCCTTCGACATCGATCACGTAGGCGTCCGCAGGCGCCTCTGCCAGAAAAGGAATCTCGGCCGGAGCAAAGCGCGGCGGCCCCATGTCCACGGTGACCTGGCCATCTGCCTCCAGGCAAGGGACGATGATGCCGGATGCGGTTTCCACACGGATTTCCCGCTTCGAAGTCAGTCCACGCTCATGCACGAAACGAGCGAAGCAGCGCGCACCATTGCCACACTGCTGCACCTCGCCGCCGTCGGCGTTGAAGATGCGATAGCGGAAATCACACCCGTCCTGGGTGGCCGGTTCCACCAGCAGGATCTGGTCGCAGCCGATGCCGAAATGGCGTTCAGCCAGGGCGCGGTACTGGGCGGGTGCCAGATCGATGTGCTCGCTGACGCCGTCTAGCAAGACGAAATCGTTGCCCGCACCCTGCATCTTGGTGAATTCGAGTCTCATGGGGCGATAGTCGCCAAATTCGCGGCAGACAATCGCATACGGTCCTTGTAGATGCAGCGGTCCATCACCACCGTCAAGCCCTGCGCACGTGCATGCTGGGCGGCGCTCTCGTGGACGATGCCTTCCTGTATCCATATCGCCGGGGCACCATGAATTTGGCCAAACGCCAGGACTTCCGCTACCACGCCGGGGATGGCAGCCGAGTCGCGGAACACGTTGACCAGGTCCACCGGGAAGGGGATGTCGGCCAGCCTGGCATAGGCCTGCTCGCCGAGTACAACGTCGATCGCGGGGCGCACCGGCACGATGCGGTAACCAAGGCCCTGCATGGCTTGCGAGACGGCAAAGCTCGGCCGATCCGGCCTGGGTGAGAGGCCGACCACGGCGATGATCTTCACGCGCGCGAGCAGCGCCGCGATCTCCTCTGGGGTGGGGTTCTGAAAGTTCATGGCAGATCCTTGGTCATGACATAGTCGTCCATCACGAAGCCCCCACCGATGTCCTCCAGGTGGATGGTGGATACCGTGAAGCCTTGTTTGAGATAGGCGTCGATGGCGCTCTGATTCTGCCTGTTTACCCGCAACACCAGGCGAGTGTGGCCGCGCCTCGCCGCGCGTGCGGCGACTTCGCGGATCAGCGCGGCGCCGATACCCTGCCGCTGCCATTCGAGATCGACATATAGCTGGTCGAGCTTGTAATCGTCATCGGACAGCGGCTCGCCGTGGGCGAAGCCCACGATAAGCTCAGCCCCAAGCCGATCGGACTGGGCCGTGTTGACTCGCGCCGCCAGCCAGAGGTCGCCGCGGGCCAGGTATTGGCGCACCAGCGCGGGTTTGTAGCGACTCTCCAGCATGTACTCGATCTGCCGCGGCGTGATGATGCCGGGGTAGTGGGCGCGCCAGACGCGCCCGGCCAGTTCCGCCAGGGCTTCGGCTTCTTCCGGGCGCAAGAGGCCCAGCGAGATCGGGCTGATATTCGACGCCACTTCGCTAGCGTCCGGTGCTGCCGAAGCCGCCTTCGCCGCGATGGCTGGCGTCGAAGTCTTCGACCAGATTGAACCGGGCCTGCACCACCGGGACGATGACCATCTGGGCGATGCGCTCCATGGGCTCGATGGTGAAGGGTTCCAGACCGCGGTTCCAGAGCGAGACCATGAGCTGGCCCTGGTAGTCGGAGTCGATCAGGCCGACCAGATTGCCCAGGACCACGCCGTGTTTATGGCCCAGGCCAGAGCGCGGCAGGATCATGGCGGCGTAGCCTGGATCGGCCAGGTGTATGGCCAGGCCGGTGGGAATCAATTGGGTCTCGCCGGGGCTCAGTTTGACCGCCTCGTCGAGACAGGCGCGCAGGTCGAGGCCGGCGCTGCCGGGGGTGGCGTACCGAGGTTCGCCGACGCGGGCGTCGAGGATTTTCAGGTCGATTTGCATGGCCGCAGGGGTATCAAGTGATTGAGGGTAGGTTGGTTTAGGCGTGGCATTTTGCTTCATAACCCGACCTACTCATGCCGAGCGTTGTACAACGTGGCGATATGCGCCACCAGCTTCCTGGCCTGGGTGCGCTTGTCGGCTTTTTCCAGGACATGGCGGCCGGCTGCGTCGAGCAGGATGAGTTGTACGACATCGCTGCCTACAGACTCTTTGACGTCGTTGGCGACGATCAGCGGCAGATGTTTGCGGCGGCGCTTGATTTCGGCGTATTCCTCGATGTTTTCGCTCTCGGCGGCGAACCCCACGCAGAACGGCGGCTTGGGCCGACTGCTGATGCCCGCGAGGATATCCGGGTTGGGTGCGAGTTCCAGGGTGAGGATGTGGGCGTCCTTCTTGATCTTCTGCTCGGAAGGATTGAGCACGTAATAGTCGGCCACGGCAGCCACACTAATGAAGATGTCGGCCCCATTCACAACGGTTTCAACGGCCGTGAGCATCTCCTGGGCGCTCCCCACCCGCAGGATGCGCGCACCGCGCGGCGGCTCCAGGAAAACGCGTCCGGAAATCAGGGTGACCGAGGCGCCGGCCTCGATGGCTGCGCGGGCCACCGCGTACCCCATTTTGCCGGAGCTGGCGTTGGTTAGGCCCCGCACGGCGTCGATGGCTTCATAGGTGGGACCGGCGGTGACCACCACCTTGAGACCCTCGAACAGCTTGGGCTGGAAGTGGGCTTCCAGGGCTTCCAGGAGGGACTCGGGCTCCAGCATGCGACCGAAACCGACTTCGCCGCAGGCTTGCTCGCCGCTGTCCGGCCCCAGAACGGCAACGCCGTCGGCGGCGAGTTGCGTGATGTTGCGTTGGGTGGCAGACGCTTCCCACATCTGCCGATTCATTGCGGGGGCCACCAGCAGGGGGCAGTCGCGGGCCAGGCACATCGTGGAGAGTAAATCGGAGGCGGCGCCCTGCACCAGCTTGGCCAGGAAATCGGCGGAGGCTGGCGCCACCAGGATGGCATCGGCGCCCCGCGACAGGTCGATGTGGGCCATGCCGTTGTCCACGCGTTCGTCCCAGAGGTCGCTGAACACCGGGTGGCCGGTGATGGCCTGGAAAGTGGCCGCACCCACGAAATGCCGCGCCGCTTCGCTCAACACCACCTGCACGTCGATATCTTCCTTCACCAGCAACCGCGCCAGTTCCGCCGCCTTATAGGCAGCCACGCCGCCGGTCACGCCCAGCACGATGCGTTTGAAATCCATGTCCACTCCTCTGTCAGTCTGCCGGGCACTGTTGAGCCGCGTTGCTGCAAGTAGCGAGGATTTTAGGTCAGGAGCGGCACATCTGCGGCATCAAGATCAAGATCGGGATCAGCACCTGCTGACGGCAGCAAGGATGCCCGCGAGCAAGGCAGTGGGTGTGGGCAGGCATCCTGGCACTTCGACGTCCACCGTGATGACGTTGGCGATCTTGCCGCAGGGGGCGTAATTGACGCCGAACACGTTCATAAGTAATGTCGCGTAACTCATTTTGCCTTCATTAAGCTGCCGGCGCAGGCAGCTTAATTTTATCGTTTTTATCGTTCCCACGCTCCAGCGTGGGAACGCATCCCATGGCGCTCCAGCGCCACGTAGTCTTCAAAACCAACTATCGTGCTGGCGCAGATGCGTCCAGCTATCGAGGAGGAATTGCACCGCATCCG
>CAISDD010000039.1 GCA_903883985.1 uncultured Pseudomonadota bacterium
CTGTGCATGTCAGGAAATGCGGCTTATCCGGTTCCAGGATGACGTATCGGCTTCGGCTCAAGGCCTTGCTCTAGGTCGGGACGCTGGAGCGTCCAAAACTGCGTTCCCACGCTGGAGCGTGGGAACGATAAAAGATACCATGCTGATCCAGCCATAAGTGAAGCTTGCACCTTTTTGGCGATGGAGCCCAAGGTGCTGCTGCTGGACGAACCCTTAGGCGCACTCGATGCGCTTACCCGCGCCGGCGGCGACCCTAGTCGAAATCCTGGACATCGACCTGCCGCGCCCTCGTGACCGTCTGAGCCCCGCTACCACCACCCGCGCAGCCAGGTTTGGCTTTCCTGCACCAGAAGCATCTGTAGCTGGCGGCATAATGTGGATAGGCCACATACTCGGTTTGCCTGGAAGCAAGATTCGGCGGATAATCCTACGCTTTCCAAGTTCTCAGCCTAGGTCCTCCTCATGAAAGCTGGCATTCATCCCGATTACAACGACGTCTCCGTGACTTGCAGTTGCGGCAGTGTGTTTACTACGCGTTCCACCATGAAGAAAGCGCTGCATGTGGAAGTCTGTTCCGCCTGCCACCCCTTCTATACTGGCAAGCAGAAGATCGTGGACACTGCGGGCCGGGTCGAGAAATTCCGCCAGAAGTACGGCCTCAAGAGGTGATGGACTCCGGCTTGGGACTAAGGCAGCCGAGGCTGCCTTTTTTGTTTCAGACCGTGAATGTTACCGTGCAAGTCGCGATAGAGCCTTCGAAGCCCCCATCGACCTTTGGTAGATGGGTTGGGGCAGCCAGTGACTTGGCCGACGTATTCTGGCGGCCTAGCCGGTTGGCTGGTGGTTCCATCGGTGAGGCAACCGCTCATGGCCGGACGTGGCTTGCATGAGCAGGGACGGCCCGTGGCCTTGCACGGTTGCACGAGCATGAACTCCACGGCATCCGCCAAGCTGCTCTGGCTATTGCTGCTTGTCGTCTTCTGGGCGTTCTACGGGTTGACCGGCCGCGACGCATGGAAGCCGGACGAAGCGCTGGCGCTGGCGCCAATCCTGGATGCCGTGCCAGACCTGGCCCGTACCTGGGCCGCACCCGCTCCCTTGTACGCATGGGCTGCGGCATTACTGGCGAGACTCGGCGCCCCCTGGTTGAATCTCCAGGATGGCGCTCGCCTGGCCAGCGGCGGCTTCACGCTGGCCTCCATGGGCTTCACCGCACTGGCCGCGCGCCGCCTGTTCGGTCCCGGTTTCGGGGCAATCCTGGTGTTGGCCTTGCTTGGATGTTTCGGGCTGATGCTGCGCATGCATGCGATGGCGCCCGAAACCGCGCAGCTCGCAGCCTGGTCGGCGCTGCTGGCCGGCGTCGCCTACGGTCGTGACGCCTCACGCGTAGGCGGCGTGCTCATCGGCCTTTCCCTGGCTGCCCTGTTTCTGGGCCTGCGTGGCGTACCCGATCTGGTCGCAGGCATGGCGTTGCTGCTCCTGCCCCTGGTTTCCCCGCAGTGGCGGCTTCCGGATTATTTCCGCGCGCTGAGACTGGGGCTAGGGCTGGCGGCTGCAATCGCCGCTGTGTCCCTGCTGATGCTCCACGGCGACGGACACCTCGACGCCTGGCTTTGCTGGCACGGGCCGCAGCGCCTGACCTCGGGCATGGGCTCGTTTCGCGCTTATTCTGAACTACCCTGGTTCGCCTGGCCGCTCTGGCCTCTTGCACTGGTCGCGCTCTGGCACGAGCATCGGCGACTGGGTCGCGCCCAGGAATTGCACTTTCCCCTGCTCGCCCTGCTCGCCGCGATGCTGGCCACCCTGGGGCCTTCCTGGACGCGTGATGGCGCCTTGTTGCCGCTGCTACCCCCGCTGGCACTGTTGGCAGTGCATGGTGTGGATCGCATGAAGCGTGGCGCAGCCCAGGCGTTCTACTGGTTCGGTGTGCTTACTTTCCTGTTTTTTATTTTTGCCTTCTGGACCTACTTTTCCGCTCTGGAGTGGGGGATGCCGGCGCGACTGGCGGCGCATATGGTGGCCCTCACGCCTTCCCATCGCCCAGGCCTGGTTCCCGTGCGCAGCCAGTTTCTGGCCTTCACCGCCAGCGCGCTCTGGCTTCTGGCAATTCCCCTGTTTCCACGCGCGAAGATCCGCCCTGTACTGGTCTGGGCGAGCGGCATGGTGCTGGTATGGACCCTGCTGATCGCATTGTTTCGCCCCTGGCTGGAAGCCGGCTGGGGCTACAAGCCTTTGATCGCGGATATGAGTCGGCACCTGCCAGCGGGTGCGTGCCTCAAGATCGACACCGATCCGGCCATGCGCGTCATGCTGCGTTACCATCTGCACTCGAAGAGCGTCGCGAATTGCCCCTGGTTGCTAGTCGATGCGGATCACAAGCTCGCCACGGACGGCAAGCCGCGCTGGGAAGGTGTGCGTCCCCGCCAGAACAAGACGCGTTACCGACTCTATTATCTTGCTCGATGAAACTGCCGACGCCGACTCCGGTCACTGCGGTCATTCTTGCGGGCGGGTTGGCACGCCGCTTCAGGGGTGAGGACAAGGGTCTGATCCTGCTGGGCGAGCGGCCGCTGGTGGCCTGGGTGGCGGAGCGGCTTCGGGGCTTTGTTACCGAGGTGTTAGTTAGCGCCAACCGCAACCTCGCTGACTACGCGGCCCTGGGCCACACCGTGGTGGCCGACCACCTTCCGGGCAACCTGGGGCCGCTGGCCGGGCTGCTCGCGGCGGGTCAGACTGCACAGCAGGAGTGGCTGCTCACGGTGCCTTGCGACATCCCATTCCTGCCCCTGAATCTCGCCGCGCGGCTGCATGCCCAGGCACTGGCCCACGGCATGGGCCTGGTCAGGGCCGCCGATGAAAGCGGTACCCACTATGCCGTCATGTTGATGCATCGCTCCCTGCTGCGCGAACTCGGCGACTTCGTGCGCGCAGGTGGGCGCCAGGTCCGTGCCTGGCAGGCGACGCAGCTTGTCGATACCGTGGCGTTCCTGGGAGATCCCTATGCCTTTCTCAATGTGAACACACCGGATGACCTGCGCACGGCGGAACGCCTGAAGCAGCGCTACCGCCGCAGGGGGTATCCATGAACCTGGCGCAACATTTGCTCATCGGCCTGATTCGCGGCTACCAACTACTGCTTTCCCCTTTCATCGGCAATCAGTGCCGCTTCACCCCGACTTGTTCGCACTATGCGCGCGAGGCGGTGGCAAGACATGGCGCGCTCAAGGGAAGCTGGATGGCGGTGCGCCGCGTCTTGCGCTGCCACCCCTGGCATCCAGGCGGACACGACCCCGTGTCTTGAGTGCTTGCCGCTGCGGCATGCCGGCTCTACTATCGTGGCCCGCCGTTCCACTTGGCCCGCCCGTGTTCTCATTCTTTCGCAAGAACAAGCCCGAAGACCTGATGGCCTTTCTCAGGGAGGGGCAGCATGAATTCGCCTCCGGTCCGGCCTATACACTGGTAGATGCGGCCTCCCGCGAGGTGGGCATCGAAGTGCAAGAGGCGAGAGGAGGGCTGGCGCAGGAGTTTGAGGAAGCGGCCGTGCTCTACGCCAACGGCAAGGTCGGTGAGGCTGCGGCACTGCTCAACCGTTATCTGCTGGAGCATCCGGACAATGCCGACCCGCTGCCCTGGTTCATGTTGTTCGATCTCTATGAAGCCAGCAGGCAGCCTGAAGCCTACGAGGACGCCGCCGTGGATTTCGCGGTGAAATTCGAGCGTTCCCCACCCACCTGGGCGCCACGCGGCCAGTTGCAGACGGCAGCGCTGTCTGTGCCGCTGATGAGCTATGGGGAAAAATTTGGTGGCGCCGAGAAGGTGAGGTTGCAACGTTTTCTGCAGGACGCGCAGGACGCGCCCTTCGTTCGTGTCGAAGTCAGCCGGTGTCCGGCGCCGGGGGATGTCGCGGCCCGGGCCATGCTCGCCACCCTGGACCAGGTTGAGCGCATGTCCAGGCCGCTGGAGTTGATCGGCGGCAGCGGGTTTGCTGTGCGACTGGGGGCGGCGCATCAAGGCGGCCGACTCGGCGAAGCCGGCTGGCTGTTGTGGCTGGCCGTCTTGCGGCTGCAAGGCAAGGAGGCCGATTTCGAGGAAGTGGCGCTCGCCTACGCCGTTTCCTTTGAACGTTCGCCGCCTGACTTTCGGCCGCCGCTTGCTCTGCCTGGCGGGTCCGGCATGGCCGGGCAGGGGGTGGCATCGGCTGCGGTTTTCCATTTGTCTGGCATACTCGGGCCCGGTTGCGAGATCACCCTGGCGGAATTGTCGCGTTTCGCGGTGGGACGCAAGCAGATCGACATCGATTTTTCCCAGGTTGCGCGCATCGACTTCGCCGCCGTCGGCCTCTTGCTGGAAACCCTGATTCACCTGGGTCAGGGCCAGCGCACGATCCACTTCAGAGAAGGTAACGAGATGGTCAATACGCTGTTGAAGGTTGTCGGTGCCAGCCAGTTCTCCTCCGTGCATGTCCGTACTCGGAACTGACATGAAACAGCCCCCTGACTCGCATGCTCGTGGAGGCCCTGCTTTCGACAGGCGCGGCACTGTGCGCTATGCCCTGCCTCACCCCCCCGAGGGGGAGGCCTTCGGAACGGCCGTGCGGAACTGACATGGAACAATTTCATGGCACCACCATTATTTCAGTGCGTCGCGGCGAGGACGTGGTCATCGGCGGCGACGGTCAGGTCACGCTCGGCAACATCGTCATCAAGTCCAGCGCCCGCAAGGTACGCAAGATCTACCATGACCGCATCCTGGCCGGATTTGCCGGTGGTACGGCCGATGCCTTCACCTTGTTCGAGCGTTTCGAGGCCAAACTGGAGAAGCATCAAGGAAATCTGCTACGCAGCGCCGTGGAATTGGCCAAGGATTGGCGCACCGACCGCATGCTGCGCCGCCTCGAGGCCATGCTGGCCGTTGCGGATCGCGTCAGTACCCTGATCCTCACTGGCTCGGGCGACGTACTGGAGCCGGAGTTCGGTATCGCCGCCATTGGCAGCGGCGGCCCCTACGCGCAATCGGCCGCGCGCGCTCTGCTGGAACATACCGATCTGGCGCCGGAGGCCATCGTGCGCGCATCGCTGGGCATCGCTGCCGATCTGTGCATCTACACCAATCGCAACCTCCTCATAGAAACGCTGGACCAGGTGTGAAACCCCCACGCTTCTGGCGCATCGCCGACGGGGCCGACCTCGCCTGGCGCCGCTGGGAGGACGAATACGTATTCCATCACGCCCTCGCCAATGACACGCATCGCCTCTCCGGGCCTGCGGGCATCGTCCTGACACAGTTGTTGCACTCCGGCGAGATGGAAGAGGCCACACTGGCCGACACATGCGGGCTGGATGAGCAGGAACTGGAAGTCATCCTGCAAGAACTTGCGAAGATCGACTTCCTGACATGGCGCTAACCCTGGGAGAACTTTCCGCTCGGGACTTGCGCCGGCATCTGGCGCGGGGACTGGATTTGCGCACCGGACCGTTTCGCTTCCTGATCCGAAGCCGGCGTGAGGAGGTCGCGCGCGGCCTGGAGCGGCTCTACCCGGACTTTCCCCTGGAGGTGGACGGTTTTCGCGATTTCCACATTCGCATCGATGCCGTGGCCGGTCCACGCCGCTGCTACAAACCGCAATGTAACTTTTGGCACGACGAGCACGCGCCGTTCAAGCCCTTGCCCCTGGATCACGCCTTCCCGCTTTTGGAGTGGGGCATGAACTGGTGCATCGCAGGCTACGCCCAGCATTACCTGATGCTGCATGCCGCCGTTCTGGAACGACATGGCCGCGCGGTGATCCTGCCAGGCGACCCGGGTGCGGGGAAAAGCACGCTGACCGCAGCCCTGGCGCTGTCCGGCTGGCGATTGCTCTCCGACGAGATCACCTTGATCGACCGCGTGGACGGCCACATCGTCCCGCTAGCCCGGCCGATCAGCCTGAAAAACCAGTCCATCGCCCTGATCCGCGAGGCCTTCCCGCAAGCCGTGATCGGCGACACCGCCCTGGATACCCACAAGGGCTCCGTGGCCCACCTGCGACCGCCGCCGAATAGCGTGGCGCGCATGAGCGAAAAGGCACGCCCCGCCCATATCGTCTTTCCCCGCTGGCGCGCCGAGACCACGGCCCGACTGACCCGACATTCGAAGGCGGACGCTTTCATCCATGCCGCCACCCACGGCTTCAATTACAGCCTGCAAGGCCGCCTGGGTTTCGAGCTCAATGCCGCCCTGATCGATGCCTGCACCTGCTGGGACTTCGAATATTCCCGCCTGGAAGAGGCGCTCGCGGCCTTCGAGGAACTGGTCGCATGAACCCCGCCTGTGCGTCCTTCCTTCTCGCCCTGCGCGAACCCGGCGCCATGGCGGAATTCGACGCCCGGACCTGGGACTGTGTCGTCCGCCTGGCGCGTGCGTGCGGTTTGCTGGGACGATTGGGCGCGCAAGCGGCCGGCTTCCACGAACGGCTGCCGCCTGCAGTGTGGCGGCACCTGGAAGCGGCGCTGACGCTGGCCGAACAGCAACGCCGCGCGGTGCATTGGGAACTGGTCCAGCTCTCCTTCGACCTGGAAGGGATCGCAGGCCCCGTGGTGCTGCTCAAGGGGGCGGCCTATGCCGCTGCGGATTTGCCTCCTGCTGCCGGCCGCATCTTCACCGACATCGACTTGTTGCTGCCTCGCGCGCAAATGGATGCGACCGAGGCGGCGCTGATGCTGGGCGGCTGGATCACCAGCCCGCACGATGCCTACGACCTGCGCTACTACCGCGAGTGGATGCACGAATTGCCGCCGATGCAGCACATTCGCCGCCAGACCTGGCTGGACGTGCATCACAATCTTCTGCCCGAGAGTGCCAGACGCCAGACCCGGCCAGAGCTGATTCTGTCAGCGTCGGTTCCGCTGCCAGGTTTTCCCCGCTTCCGCATTCCCGCACCCGTCGACCTGGTGTTGCATTCCGCCACCCATTTGTTTCACGAAGGCGAATGGCAACACGGCCTGCGCGATCTGGCCGATCTCGACGCCTTGTTGCGCGCCTATGGCAGCGAGCCGGCCTTCTGGGGGCGGCTGCTGAGCCGCGCGGCTGAGCTCAACCTCGGCCGCCCGCTCTATTACGCCCTGCGCTATGCGCGGCGCCTGCTGCAAACCCCTATCCCCGAGGAGGCCATCGCGAATTGTCCGGAACGCCCGTGCAGCCTGTCCGCCGCCGTCATGGATGTTCTGTTCCTGCCCGCCTTCGCCAGTGCCCATGCAGAGTGCCGTAGTGTCCTTTCCCGGCCGGCAGCCTTCGCCCTCTATGTGCGCAGCCACTGGCTGCGCATGCCCTTGCATCTGCTCCTGCCCCACCTGCTGCGCAAGGCATTCAAAACAGAGGCGTAGGGGCGGCTTCAGCCGCGAATAGTCAAAAGCTCGCCACGGGCGACGAATGGAACTGTCGGTTTTTTTGACACTCCGTCCACTCTGCTTGCGACAGCCTTCTAATAATCATCGTCTTACATCAAGGCATGAATCTTGCTTAAGGTTACAGCATCATTTTCCAAGGGATGACTGCATCATGTCCGATCACGAAATCAAATCAGAGCACCCGCAGCCCGACGCCTTGCGCCGGCAACTGGTCAAGGGCGGCCTGGCGACCACCGTGGTGCTCGCTACGCTCACTAGCAAACAGGTGCTGGGCGCGGCCACGTACAACTGCACGATTTCTGGAAAGATGTCGGGCAATACCTCCGGCCATGGTCAGAACCAGGCCTGTGGCATCGGCCTTTCGCCTGGCTACTGGAAATTTCCGAACAGTCCCCAGTATCACACCTGGCCTGCTGGCTCATGGACTCCATCGACACTGTTTTATGGCGCGACTTGTGGTGGCGCATCCTTTGTCAATGCTTTTCCTGCTTATCCCGGCAAGACCTTGCTGCAGGTTCTAGGCACGACAGGGGGGAACAGCAGCAGACCCTATGCCGCATTGGCACGCGCGGTGATCGCCACTGTGCTCAACAGCGTCAAGTTTGCTCCGAATTACGCGATCAGCGGCAGCGAAGCGATCCAGATGTACAACTCGGTATATAGCACGGGCACCTACCAGCCCAAACCCGGCGTTTCCTGGGGGGCAGGCTGTTGCACGGCCTACCTCGAAAGCCTCTACCAGCTCGCATCGGGTGAAACAGCCTACGGTTCGACCGCCGGCTGCACCGGGCTTACCTGATCATTGCGACCGTAAACGACGCATCCGTCCCGGCGGGCTTGCTGCTGAGGTTCGGCTCTGGAGACAGCCCACCACCACTTCCATCCCGTTGTCCTAGTCCCGTAGCATCCACCTTTGGCGGCGGTGATGGTGGATGCGCTATCGCTCATTAATGGGCCTCCCTGCCGCGATTCATCGTGCCGATGGCTCCATCCGGTAGAGGGAATAAGCACCCTGGCGCATGACGGGCGAATTCCTGGCAGCGCATGCAGGCGTGTCCGGGCCGCAAAGCCGATAAAGGGGCCGCATCCGCATGGCCCAGGGCAGAGCCCCGCGACTCGGCTCCCAGGCAGCCAGGCCGCTAGTCGCCAGGAAGCGATGGGCGGCACTCGCCTCCACCACGGAGTCGGCGGGCAGGTTCTTGCCCGCCCAGAGCGCGATGTCACGGTAATCCCGGCTCTCGGGTGTAACGAAACGCAGGCGGTCAGGCTCGGCCAAATGCCAGGCCAGGGCCGTGCCGACCACGAGCAGAAGCGCCACGGGCAGCCAACGCATCTTGGGTGCCAGTCGTGGCAGATGCTCGCCCAGTTCACGCGCCCCATGCAGCAGGTAATAGTAGAAGAAGGGCAGGAAAGGGATGAGATAACGGGCCGCACCCGTGCGCGGCGCCAGCAGGAAGGCCAGAGCCAGCGGCAGCCAGCACTCCACGGCGCCACGACGCCGCAGGAACAAGCTCAGCCAGCCATAACCGATGAGGCTCAGAAGAAGCAGCGACAAGGCGACTGAAACGTCGTGCTGCAGCGACCATTGCAGCGGGATCAGCGGCAACAGGAAATGCACGGGATAGCGCAGGTCGAACCAGTAGAGGCGTCGCGCATATTCCACGGGCGAGCGCAACATATCGTGCAGCACCCCGGTACCGTTGCCAAAGCGGAGGCTGATCCAGTCCAGCGGCTGCGTGGCAATGACCTGGCTGGTGTAGGCCTTCCAGGCGAGCACGGCCAGCAGCAGCGGTACGGCGTAGTTCAGGCCGGCCATCTGGCGTTGCCGCCAGGGCCAGGGCCGCAATAAAAAATAAAGCAAACCGGCGGGCAGGAAGATGACCGCATAGCCCCGGGTGAAGAAGGCCAGAGCCGCGAGCAGGCCGGCCACGAAGGCCGTGCGAGCGTCCAGTGCTCGGGAAAGCCCGAGCAGGGCAGCAGTGACCGCCGTAAGGTAGGGCATCTCGGTCATGGTGTGGTGGCTGTAGAGGAAGATGGCGGGACTCAGCGCCGTCAGCAGCACGGCCCAGTGGCCGATGCTTTCTTCCCGCCAGAGACGACGCAGCAAGGCAAGCGCGCCCAGGCCGAACCCCACCATCACCAGCTTCAATACCATCCAGTTCAGGCCGAACACCTTGATCAAGCCGGCTAGCGCGCCGGCAAAAAGTGGTGGCCAGGCGGCATGATGGCCATAGGTCGTAAGTGGAACGGTGTCGCTGCTGAAGCGGCCATACTCTGCCAGATTCCAGCCCAGGGTGACGAACCAGCTACCATCGTCGGCGTTGTAAGGCGGAAATTCCGGGCTGGGGAACAGGTACAGCAGGTAAAGAGCTGCGATGCCCCAGGGCAGGATGCGCGTGTATATCGGGATGTTCATCTCATTCGGCGGCGGCAATGACCCGCGCGATGACCTCGGACTGGAATTCCTCCAGACCTAACCACAACGGCAGGCGCACCAGGCGTTCGGAGAGTGCCAACGTGTGTCGCAAGTCGCCAGAGGCGCGACCGCGCAAGCGACCGGCAGGCGAGGTGTGTAGGGGCACATAGTGGAACACGCAGTGGATGCCCTGCGCCTTGAGGGTGGCGATGAAGGCAGTCCGCTTCTCCAGCGTGGGCAGGAGAAGCTGGTACATGTGTGCGTTGTGTGAGCAATTTGCCGGCACATGCGGGCGCACCACCTTGCCGCGCCGCTCCAGGTCGGCGAAGGCTTCGTGGTAGGCCTCCCAGATGTCCAATCGGCGCCGCGTGATCGCGTCCGCTTCTTCCATCTGCGCCCAGAGGAAGGCGGCGATCAGCTCGCTGGGCAGGAAGGAGGAACCAATGTCCACCCAGGTGTATTTGTCCACTTGGCCGCGGAAGAACTGGCTGCGGTTGGTGCCCTTCTCGCGAATGATCTCGGCGCGCTCCGCCAGTTTCGGGTCGTTCACGAGGAGGGCGCCACCTTCCCCGGCGATGATGTTCTTGGTCTCATGAAAAGAGAGTGCGGCCAGGTGGCCGATGCTGCCCAGGGGGCGCCCCTGGTAGCTGGACAGGATGCCCTGAGCGGCATCCTCGATCACTAGCAGCTTGTGCTGCGCGGCGATGTCCATGATCGCGTTCATCTCGCAGGCGACGCCGGCGTAATGCACCGGCACGATGGCGCGGGTCCGGTCCGTGATCGCAGCTTCGATCAGGGTCTCGTCGATATTCAGGGTGTCCGGGCGGATGTCCACGAATACCGGCACGGCGCCGCGCAGGACGAAGGCGTTGGCGGTGGAGACGAAGGTGTAGGAGGGCATGATGACTTCGCAGCCAGGCTCGATCACGGCCAGGATGGCGGCCATCTCCAGTGCCGCGGTACAGGAATGCGTCAGCAAGGCGCGTCGCGCCCCGGTGCGACTTTCCAGCCAGGCGTTGCACTTCTTGGTAAAGCCGCCGTCTCCGGCCAGCCAGCCATTGTGATGCGCCTGGGCGATATACCAGAGCTCCTTACCGGTCATGTATGGCTTGTTGAAGGGGATGTTCATGTCGGGCACTCTCAAGGCTGGATAGGGTTCCGGGACATTTCGCCTCACGAATGTTGCGCAGCTCAGCAAACGCGATGGCATGCGGCGTTAAGTATGGCGCGGTAAGTCATTCCCCGGTGGCTTGTTGGCGTACAGCAGAGCCGCGCCGATCAGTGTATTGAACAGGTCGCCGCAGAACACCAGGAAGCCGACCAGCAGAGCCGTCTCCGCAGGGACGCCGAACAGGCCATAGAGCGCGATGTAGGAGGCCTCGCGCACGCCGATGCCGCCCACGGAAATGGGCAATACGAAGAGAAAATAGAAGACCGGCGCCAGGAACAGGTTGACCAGGAAAGGGACGGGCTGGCCGAGCGATTGAAACAGAAGCTGGTTGATACCGGCCGAAAGGCCAAGGATGGCGAACGAAAGTAGCAGCAACTCCAGCAGCAGCCCTGGGCTGCGCAAGGGCTCCATGACGGAATCGAACAATCGATCCGGGGTTTTCGCGGGGGGGCGCTCGAGTGCGCGCGCGGCCAGGCCGCGAATGTAGGATTCTGCCTTTAGCGCCAGGACGCGGATCAGGGGCAGGCGGCTGAAGTATATGGCCAGGAGGAGGGCACCTGCTACCCCCCATCCCAGCAGATGCGCCCAGGCGATGATCTCCCGCAGCAGGGGGGCTGCGACGCTCACGAAGGGTGCAAGCAGGGAAACCAGGGTGACGCAGGCAAGCAGGGCGAGCAACTTTTCCACCAGGATGACCGCCGCGTTCATCAGGTAATGGCCGTAGTGCTTGCCCGCGACGAGGGCGCGATAGGCATCCCAGCCCAGGGAGCCGGGCGCGAACAGCCCCAGCGCCTGACCTATCCAGTAATGCTGGATGCTGAAGGTGAGCGGCACGGGAGCACGGCAATAGCGACGGGTCGCCCGGTTCCAACGCAGCCCGCCCAGGATCATGAATAGCGGGAAAAGCGACAGCGCCCCCAGGAGAGTTCCCGTGTTCGCCCGACGGGCTTGATAGCCCAGCGTGGCAAGGTCGATGCGGCTGAAGACGATGCCGAGGATGACGGCCGGCAATAGCCAGTAGAGCAGCCGCTTGAGGCGCCACGCCGACGGGACAACTGTGGGAGCGGCCTTGGCCGCGATAGCCGCTGTTGTCTCGCGCCTGAAGGCGCTCCTACCGGTGTCGCCGCGGATTCCGGGTTTCATCACGCCTGGCCAGGCGAATCGCCGTTCTCGCGGCTGGCGATCTGGCGCACGGTGTAGCGCGGTGTGGCGTTCACCTGTTGCAGGATGCGGAACACATATTCTCCCAGCACCGCGAAGGCAAAAAAGTTGAATCCGGAGAGCGTCACCAGCAGCAGCACCAAGCTAGTCCAGCCGGGTACCGTGATGCCGCCGGCAAGGTAGCGCAGCAGGAAGTAGGTACCCACGATTGCGCTGCCGAGGATGCCGAGAAGCCCTGCGAAGGCGAGTAGCCGCAGCGGCAGCATCGAGTAGCCCACCAGATTGCTCAAGGTATGCGAGAAGAGACGACCCAGCGTATAGCCGCTGCGGCCCTGACGGCGCAGGTCGTGGCGCAACGTGACGTTGCCGATGCGGCGCGTCACCGTGCTGAGCATGGGGCCGAAGGAGGGCGCGAAGTTGCGCAGCCCGAGTACCGCATCCACCACCGTGCGGCGCATGCAGCGAAAAGCCGTGAAACGAATCTTGCGATCCTTGTTCAGCAGGATGCAGTTGAGTTCGTGCACCAGCCAGCTGCCCAGGCGGCGGAACAGCTTATGCCGCTTCTCCTCGGGCACGCCCAGGATCACGTCGAGATCGGGGGTGAGCGCCGCGACCAGTTTGGGAATTTCTTCGGGCGGATGTTGCAGGTCGTCGTCCAGGGTGATGACGAACTGCCCGCGCGCCTGCTCCAGGCCACACACCGTCGCATTGCCCTGCCCGGAATTGCGCATCAACTGAATGGCGCGTACATGCCCATCCGCCGCCGCGATCCCCCGCAACACCTCCCAGGCCTCATCCTGCCCGCAATCCTCGACCAGGATGAGCTCGTAGGGCTGTCCCAGGCCGCTCATGGCGCCGCTCAAACGACGGTGCAGTTCAGGAAGCATCGCGGCCGAGTTGTAGACCGGGATCACGACGCTGAAATGGATGTCGGCCGTCATGCCGCCCCCTCCTCGATCTCGATCGCCAGGGCGCTCGTGATGACCCGTGTCAGTCGCTCATACTCTGCGGCGTCGCTGCAATCTAACAGGACATAGCCGATGAGATTGCCATTGTGTGTGAAGGGCTGCACGCTATCCCCTGGTTGCAGGAAAGGGTGGAAATGGAAGATTTCGGGCACGAGTCGGCGCACGCTTACTTCGTCGGCGATGGCTTTGAGCAGGCCGCCGTGGGGACTGCCGAAGACGAAAGAACCCGTGCCCCGGCGCATGGCTTCACCGGCGAGAACGGGCATCTCGCCCACGGCGATGCGCAAGGCCAGTTCTTCCACATTCACCCCGCAGGCGCGTTCGATGACCGCCGGAATGCCATTGCCGCCATTGCGCGGGCTCATTTCCAGAATGACCACCCGCTCTGGAGTCACCATGACATCGAAGTTTAGTGGCCCATCGCGATAGCCTAGCGCCGCACAGGTCTGATCCAGTGCCGTAGAGATCCTTTCCTGGCCTTCCTCAGCGATGTTGCAGGGCAGGCTGTGGCCGGTGACCACCAAGCCACTCAAGTGCTTGTGGGTGATGGCGATGAAAACAATACGCCCTTGGGAAAGAATCGCGTCACCACCCACTTCGACGGCGTCAATGAACTCCTCCACACACACCTGCCCAGAACGGGAAAATGCCAACGCATACGCAAATGCGCGCCGTGCCTCGGTTTTGTTCAAGGCATGCAGAACCGTCATGCCGCGCGAGCCCGAGGTATCCACCGGCTTGAAGATGACTGGCCACTGCAAGCGCGCAAGCGCCTCCACCGCCTGCTCATAGCCTTGGGCGACGAAGAAGCAAGGGTGGTCCAGTCCAGATTGCTTCAGGAAGGCGCGAAATCGCCCCTTGTCCGCCATGATCTGCGCCGCAGTGAGACCGGCGCCGGGAAGTCCCAGGCGCTCCGCGACTGCGGCCACCGTCGGCACCGCCACATCGGAACTGAAGGTGCAGATGCCGTCGATCTTCAGGTCGCGCGCCGCCTGGTACACGCCCTCCACATCGGCGGTGCTGCAATCGACGCTGCGATGCGAATAGCGGTGGCCGACGTTGTCCGGCAGATAGTCGACCGTGGTGACCCGATAACCGAGCACCACTGCACGTCGGATTGCGGGTAGCTGAAACGGCCCCGCACCGAGGATCATCAGGTGCTTGCCGTTCACGACCCCCATCATGAGCTACCCCTGTCGCCGACTTCCCGGAACACCCACCACTTCTGCAATACGAAAAAACAGGCGGCCAGCGTCAGGATCATCGCGCCCTGCACACTCTGGTGCGGATAACCGAGACGGTCCACCAACCAGGCTAGTACCGCCAGGTTGACGAAATAACCGCCGGTGTAAAGGGATAGGTAGCGCAGCAAGGCGGCGTCAAGCCGGCCGGCATGATTGAAGGTCCAGCGCTTGTTGAAGACAAAGGTTTGCGCCACACCGATGCCGTAGACCAGGCTCATGGCCAGCTTGGGGCCGAGACCGGCGCGGGTCATGCCCAGATAGGCCAGGTAGAGCACTGCGTTTGAAGCCAGGCCGACCACGGCGAAGCGAAATGCCTGTAAGTGAATTCCGACGGAATCAGGCATTGCGTATCCAGTGCAGGGTCATTTCCGGCGGCAGGAAGCGGAAATTTAGGCTGGCGTAGAGATTGAGCACCGGGGTGTTGCGTGCGGCGATGGTGGTGCCGACCCGCGTCCTGCCTTCCCGTTGATGAAAATACAGCATCTCGCGCCAGACGCGCTTGCCATAGCCGCGTCCCTGAAAGGCCGGGGATACTGCGGTGAGATGCCAGTAACACAGACCCTCCGGCTTGTCCTCGGTCACGAAGAATGCCACCAGATCCGTGCCATCGGAGATCTTGTACAGTTTTTGCGTGGGGTGCTCATGACTGCTGCGCACCCATACCCGGTAGCGCTGGTCGGCGGCAGCCCTATCCAGGCGTGGATCGGCATGAAAGCGTTCATAGCCGAAGGCGTGCGCGGCGATCTCCTCGATGGCGGGCAAGTCGGCGACATCCGCCAGTTCAACGTGCAAACCCTGAGGCGCGCAGAGATAGGTCTGAAGGTCCGCCAGATGCGGATGCAGGACCATTTCCACGAAGCGAAACCCGAATCGTTCCAGCAACATGGACTCATCCAGCCTATCCTCCGTGAGGCGGCAACTGGCCAGACGAATGTTTTCCCGTTCCAGCCAGGCCATGAAGGGTACCAAGTCCGCGTGAGCGCGGTCCGCGATCCGCATCTCGGTGATCTGGGCCACGGGAAAGCCGAAGATGTCGCTATCCCAGGGCACGCGAAAATAGGCCAGCGTGAGCGCGCCGGTATCCAGACGCTGCCGCGGAGAATCAAAGGTCATGGCCCCACCTGCTCACGCACCAGGTAGGGCGGGCGGTCCATGGTGCGAAAGTGCATGCGCGCCAAATATTCGCCGATGATGCCCAGGGCGAACAATTGCGCCCCTGAGAAGATGGCGATGATGGAGGCCAGGAAGGGGAAGCCTGGGACGCTGCTGCCATCGAACAAGTAGCGGAGCAAGACGTAGGCCAGGATCAGGATGCCGAAGACGGAAAGGACGAAGCCCATGATGCTGGCCAGTTGCAGAGGCAAGGTGGAAAACCCGGTCATCATGTTGACGGCATGGGTGATCAACTTGCGTACCGTATACCCCGAGTCGCCGATCAGGCGGGCGTCGTGGCGCACCGTGACGGAGGCGAACCGGGTGGTTCCCCAGGTGAGGAGCACGTCCAGGTTGACCGAGGGACTGCGGTAGTTGCTGAAAGCCTGGCGTAGATCGGTGCGAAAGGCGCGAAAGGCGCTGACCTTGCGCGCCGTCTCGGCGCCCATCGTCCCCTGCAAGGCATATTTGGTGATGCGCGAGGCGGCATCGCGCAGCATCCCGTGGCGTTCGTATTGCGGGGTGCCGTAGACCACGTCGTGACCTTCGGCCAGCAGGGCCAGCAACTTCGGGATTTCTTCCGGCGGGTTCTGCAAATCGTCGTCGAGCGTGACCACAACCTCCATGGCTGCCGCGCGGATGCCGCACAGCAGCGCGTTGTGCTGGCCGTAGTTGCGCGACATGCGTAGGCCACGCACGCGAGTGTCGGACGCTGCGATTTCCTGAATCAGCTCCCAGGAACCATCTCCGCCGCAATCTTCCACGAACAGGATTTCGAAGGGGCTCCCATGCGCCTCCAGCACAGCCAACAGGCGTCGATGCAATTCGTGCAGCGACCCCTCGGCTCGATACACGGGCACGACGATGGACAGGCTAGTCAAGGATTCATCTCCATTCCCGTAAAACTACTGACGCCATTCACTTAAATAAACACACGGCAGATTGTACCTGCGCTTCTTTGATCAGGGTGGTGACTGCTAAACTCGAGCGCACTCAAGGCGCCGACATTGTCTTTGTCCTACATTCCTCTGCTCTCCTTCCTGCCTCTTGCCTGGCTGGCTCTGGCAGCCGGCCTGTTGTTTGCCTGGCGCAGGTCGCTGCTGGCGTTGTGGCGCGAGCCCGCGTTCAAGATGCCGATTCTGATCGTGGAAAGCGACGACTGGGGTGCGGGGCCGCCCGCTCAGGCCATTGCCCTCGATGCCATCCGCGCCTGCCTGGAGCGCCACCATGACGCGACCGGGCGGCCTGCGGTGATGACCCTGGCATTGATTCTAGCCACCCCGAGACCGGGCATGGCGGGCTTTGCATCGTTAATGGACTCCTCGCAGCAAGCCACCCTCGCGGCCATTCGTTCCGGCAAGGAACGCGGCGTCTTCGCCCTGCAACTGCACGGCATGCTGCATTTCTGGCCGCATGCACTGCGGGCGGCTGCACTCGATCAAGCCGAGGTGCGCGCCTGGCTGGCGGCACCCGAACTCACTGAGCATCTGCCTTCCCACTTGCAAAGCCGCTGGATCGACGCTTCCACCCTGCCCTCCCGTCCCCATACGCCCGAGGAAATCCAGGCGGCTGTGAATGATGAGGTGGAAGCATTCAACCAACTCTTTGGAGATTTCGTAGGAGCGGGTTTACCAGCGATCTATTCAGACGGATGGGCTGCATCATTCTCGCCTACCCCGCTGGTCGTCGTCCCCCCCACCTTCGTCTGGACCCGAGAGGTAGAAGCCGCCTGGGCAGCGAGTGGGGTGCGGGTGGTCATCACTCCGGGGCGGCGATGGACCGCACGCGATGCGCAGGGACGGCCTGCGTCCGCAGATTGCAAAATGCACAACGGCGAGCGCGGCGAAGGGGGTGTGATCTATCTGGTGCGCGACGAGTATTTCGAGCCTTTGCTCGGGCATCGCCCGGAACAGGCGCTGGAGGCTTTGGCCATGAAGACCCGGCTGGGACGGCCCTGTCTGCTGGAAACCCACCGTAGCAATTTTCTGGCAGAGACCGGCGGCGACCTGAACAACGCGCTCATCGAATTGGATACACTATACGCCATTGCCCTACGCGATTACCCCGTGCTACGGTTCGCTTCCTGCGCCGAACTGGGGCAAGCGATCCGAATTGGGGATGCCCACTGGATAGAGCAGAACGGACTGCGTCGGTTTACCCTTTTACTGCGCCGTGCGGCCCTCCTGCCCCGTTTCGGCAAGGCAGCAACCCTGGCCGGCCTGCTGCCCCTGCTCAAGCTGTTTGCCTTACGCGATGGAACCCCTTGAAACCGCCGCCCTACCGCTTGCTACTCATCTCCGAATTGTTCCTGCCCACCAAGGGCGGCACCACGGTCTGGTATGACGCGGTCTATCGCCGCCTGGGTGGCAAGGAGGTGCACATCGTCACTGCCGCCGTGCCGGGTGCCGTGGAAATCGACCGCGACCACCCCAATAGTATCCATCGCGTAGGGCTCAAACGGGTCTGGTGGCTGAAACCGGAATCACTGGGTATGTATCTGAAGATGTTGGGGAAATCGCTACAGGTGGCGCTGCGGCATCGCCTCGATGCGGTGCATGGTGCCCGCGCCCTGCCCGAGGGCCTGGTGGCCTGGATCATGGCGCGCCTGCTGCGGGTGCCGCTGCTGGTCTATTGCCACGGCGAGGAGTTGAGCACCTGGGGGCGGGGTCGCAAGTTCCGCACCATGCTCTGGGTCTATCGCCATGCCGACGCCAACATCGCCAACAGTGAATATACCCTGGAGGAGATGGTGCGCCTGGGTATACGCCGCGAGACCATCACGCTGATCTATCCGGGAGTCGATACCGAGCGTTTCCGCCCGGGGCTGGGCTGCGACGACTTGAAAACCGCCATCGGCCTGCAAGAAGGTCAGAAGCTGATCCTGTCGGTAGGCCGCCTGGTGCGACGCAAAGGCTTCGATCAGGTGATTCGGGCCTTGCCGGATTTGGTGAAACGGGGTCTCGACGTTCATTACGCCCTGATCGGCATCGGCGAGGACTGGGATATGCTGACCGACTTGGCAAGAGAACTGGGCGTCGCTGATTGTTTGCATCTGCTAGGCCATGTCAGTCCGGAAGACCTGCCGCGCTGGTATAACGCCTGCGACGTATTCGTCATGGCCAACCGCGAGATCAACGGTGACACGGAAGGTTTCGGCATGGTTTTCCTGGAAGCCGCGGCTTGCGGCAAGCCGGCCATAGCCGGAGACGCCGGTGGCACCGCGGCGGCGGTGGTGGAGGACGTTACGGGTTATCGTGTCGATGGCAATCGCACGGAGCCGGTAGCGAACGCCTTGTTCAGGGTGCTGGCCGACCCATCCCTGGCGAATCGCCTGGCGCTAAGCGGCCTGGAACGCGCGATATCGGAGTTCGGCTGGGATTGCGTAGCGGAAAAGACGCGCGCTCTTGCGTCTCGGCCGGAAGACCGCGTCTACACAGCCCAATAGCGTTCCAGCAACTCCCGCACATGGGCGTACTCTCCTTCGATTTCCGCCAGTCGCTTGCGGGAATCCGGCAACGAGCCCTCAGCAGCTTGAGTTTCCAGTTCCTGGCACAGCGCGGACAAGCGCGTGGCGCCATAGCTTGCGCTGGAGGACTTCAGCCCGTGGGCATGGATATGCACCGCCCCCGCGTCGCCCGCGTCGATGGCGTGGCTGATTCTGGCTAGAATGCCCGGCGTACTTTCGACGAAGACGTCCAGGAGTTCGGAGAAGGCATCGCCATAATCATGGCGCATCAGATCCAGCGTGACGCGGTTCAGACTGGACTCGGCCGCTTGGCGTGGCTCGGGTAGGGCTACGGCGAGAGGCCGCACCTCCACATTGACCTCTTCATCCGCAAGCGGCAGCCAGCGGCCCAGTACCTCGCCCAGTTCCTGAGCCTTGAAGGGTTTGCTGAGAAAATCGTCCATGCCACTATCCAGGCACTTCTGCCGGTCGCCAGCCAGCGCGTTAGCGGTGAGTGCGACGATGACGACATGGGTGTCTTGTTCCCTCTCGCGTATGGCTCGAGTCGCCTCGTACCCATCCATCTCCGGCATCAGGCAATCCATCAGGATGAGGTCGTAGCCACCCTGGCCCCAAAGCTCCAGCGCATCTTTGCCATCGTTGGCGACATCGGCGACCAGACCCAGGCGCTTCAACATCAACCGGGCCACCTTCTGGTTGGCCAGAACATCCTCGGCCAACAATATCCGCCCCCTCAGTTTGGTTTCTCCCTGGCTCCTGCCGGATTCGGCCTCGACCACCAGATGCCGGGTTACCAGGTCCTCCGCCCTGACCACAGAGCCATCCGCGCCCAGCACCATCGCAAGTACCTGGCGCAATGCGTTCGCCTGCACCGGTTTGGACAGATAACCGGAAAAACCCATTTCGGAATAGGTCCTGGCATCGTTCTTCTGACCTGAGGAGGACAGGAGAACGGCAGGAATGTGAGCGATTGACGGCTCCGGCTCGGCGCGTACTGCCCGGATCAGGGCCTCGCCATCCATTTCCGGCATCATGAAATCCAGCACCAGCAATTGGTAAGGCTGGCCGGTGGAGGCGGCTGCGCGCAACTTCTCCAGTGCCTCGACACCGCTCCCGGCCGTATGAACCTGCATTCCGTCATGGACCAACAGGCCCTTCAGGATGCGCAGATTCACTTCCAGGTCATCGACAATCAGCACTCGCTTGTCCACCAGGCTTGCCTGGTTCAGACCGCGTACCGATTCCGCGACCGGCAGCGTTACCCGCAACCAGAAGGTCGATCCCTTGCCGGCCACGCTGTCGACGCCGATCTCGCCCCCCATCAATTCCACCAGGCGCTTGCTGATGGCTAGCCCCAGGCCGGTACCCCCGTATTTTCGGGTCGTGGAGGAATCGGCCTGGCTGAAGGACTGGAACAGGCGTTTGCTGGACTCTTCGGAGATGCCGATGCCGGTATCCTGGACGGCCATGCGCAAAGTGACCCGATTGTCCGCGGTCACCCCTTCGCACAGCACCTCCAGCAACACGTGGCCCTGTTGGGTAAATTTGATGGCGTTGCCTGCCAGGTTGAGCAGTATCTGACGAAGGCGCCCCGCATCACCCACCACTTGATGCGGGCAGCTCTGTTCGTAATGCACCACCAGCTCGACATTCTTTTCCTGCGCGCGAGGTAGCAACAGCCGCGCCACGTCATGAACGGAACGCTCCAGGTCGAAGGCGATGGGGTCCAGGGTCATGCGACCGGACTCGATCTTGGAGAAGTCGAGGATGTCGTTGATGACCGCCAGTAAACCATTGCCGGATTGCAGGATGGTCTGGGTGTAGTCCTGCTGCTCCTCATCCAGCTTCGTCTCCGCCAACAACTGCGCCATGCCCAACACACCGTTCATAGGCGTGCGTATCTCGTGGCTCATGGTGGCGAGGAACTCGCTCTTTGCCCGGGTGGCCGACTCCGCCTCCTCCTTGGCCGCCCGCAGAGCCTCGCGGTCGTTGCGGCTGGAGATACCCATGCTCAGCACGGCGGCCACCTTTTCCAGAAACTCCCGCTCGCCGCCATGTTCCTGGTAGTCGTGGGGCAGGTAGAGGACGATGACCCCAAGGACGGTCTCCCGATTCAGGATAGGCACGTTGTAATGACCATGCGGCACAATGTCCTCGAAGCGGGTGTCGTGGCGTTCGTCGATGCAATGGGCGAATTGGGTCGTCTTTTCCTGTGCCGCTCGACCGCACAGGCAGTAACCGAAGGGAACCTGGGCACAGAGCGTCAGCAGTGGCGGAGAGAGTCGGTGCTGCGCCCACATTTCCAGTCGTGTGCCCTGTCCCTGCCTCTCCGTGAGGAATATGCCACCCATGGGCAACAGAGCCAGCCAGGGAACGTTATCCAGGAGGGAGCGCAGGGAGACCCTGAGGTATTCCCGCATCGGGAAGTCCGCCAGTGAGAGCCGCAACAGTTTCGCCAGGGTCTGCGCCTCGATGGTGGTGTGCTCCGCCTCTGCTTTTGCCGCGCGCAGGGCTTCTTCGGCGCGATCCTGTTCCGTGACATCCCGGATCGTGCCCCGCACGGTGATGACCGCGCCATCGTCGTCTAGCACCGTCTGGAACTGCTGGTAGGCTCTGCGTACCTCGCCATCCGCGCGCCTGAAGCGGTGGTGCAGCTCGGCCTCGTGCCCATCCGTCATGAGTCGTTCCAGGACGGAGGCGACCCGTGCCCTGTCGTCCTCGTGCACCCGTTCCAGGAAGGCCGCCAGGCTGGCGACCTGGCTCGCCGGATCAGCCTGAAACAGGTGGTAGACCTGGTCAGACCAGGCCATGGACTGGCTGGCAGCATCCATCTCCCAACTCCCTACCTGGGCCAGGCGCTGCGCCTCGTCGAGGCGAGATTTCTGCGCAGCCAGGGCGCGGCGCGCGTTCAGGATACTGACCACATAAAACAGCGTCCAGGCCAGCAAGGCGATGAGCAAGGAACCCAATCCGGCCCAGAAGCCAAAGCGAAAATTGCGCTGCTTGTCCAGGTCGACCAGTTCCGGCACACTTTGCAACACATGCACGGTCAGCTCGTCATCGGCTACGACACGCAACTGGCGCAGCAGCGGCATGGCCTCGGTGCCGACACGCAGCAAGCCGGGGAAACGAGCATCGCCCCAGGGTCGCAATCCCAGATCGGTCAACCGCGAGAGGCGATAGCGCCCCACGCGCTCCTTCTCTCCCAGCCGGTAGGCCACGGCATCGGGCAAGGCGCGCATGATGTAATTCTTGTTCCGCGCCAGAATGACCACGCCATAGCTGTCGGCGATGAAGGCGTCGGCCTGGTTGACCCAGAGAGACAGGAAGGGCAAGTCCACTTTTGCGGCGACGACCCCAATTATCCTGCCGTCGACGACTACCGGCGAGGAGAAGAACAGACCGGGGAGATTGGTCTTGCGCCCCACCGCGAATTGCTGGCTGGAATAGCCGCGGAGCGCATCGCGGAAGTAGTCCCGGTCGGCGTAGTCGGTGCCGACGAAACTTTCCGGCTTGGTGGCATTGCTGGCCGCGATGCAGTTGCCGTCGCGGCCCATCACCCAGAGCACACTGACCACGCCCAGATCCTGGACCGAATGGGCCAGGTATCCTCCTAGCGCTGCCAGCGCCGGGTCCGTGGACCAGCGTAGCCGGCGTTCCTCCTGGGATGCCCCTGCGGCGCTCGCGGCGCCCTTGAGCGCC
Organism: uncultured Pseudomonadota bacterium; assembly: GCA_903883985.1. Classification (GTDB taxonomy): domain Bacteria; phylum Pseudomonadota; class Gammaproteobacteria; order Burkholderiales; family Thiobacillaceae; genus PFJX01. Next base: position 22,666 of record CAISDD010000039.1, read on the forward strand.
CTGGAAACGCGCTCGCTGCGCGCCAGCATCGACGGGATGCCGTGCATGAGGTTGAGACTGCGCTGTATACCGAAGGTGATGCCGTCAACACTGCGGGTGGCGTCCTGCCGGGCATCGCGCAGCGCGTTGGCCGCCATCTCATCGAAATGACGCCCGGATTCCACCCACGCGTAAGCCACCCAGACCAGGATGAGCAAGCCGGATAGCAGCAGAATCGGGCGCGTTGCCACGGATCGGCCCACCCCCGCTACGGGCGAAAAAAAAGGAACACGGATGGGCGAGTAAAAAGGATTCATCGGCTACGGGTTGGGCGAGGGCGTTTTGGCTAGGCACAAGGCGCGAATCAGAACACCTTTTCCGCGCGAAGCCAAATCGAGTTCAGCAACGCCTGGGTTGGCCGGCGGGACCGCTCGACAGGCCTGAGCGAATAGCGAGGGGTTCGGGATCGGAGAAGGTAGCGTAAGGCCGATGGAAGCGGCCAAATTGCGAAGGCGCGTAAAATTACCCCCATGAGGCGCGGACTGCTTGACCCAAGCGAGGCAGCCGCATACCTTCCGCCTTTCTTTCGCGAACCGGATCCGATCCTGGTCGCGTCCCTCGAAGGGAGTCGATTTGTCCATGGAAAACGTCGTCGAAATCCGAGATCTTCATTTTTCCTATGAGAAACGCAAGATACTCAACGGCATCAACCTACGCATTCCACGGGGCAAGACCGTGGCGGTACTGGGCACGGGCGGTTGTGGCAAGAGCACTTTGCTGCGCCTGATCAGCGGCCAACTCAAGCCTGAACGCGGCCAGGTGCTAGTCGATGGAGAGGACGTACACGCCCTCGACAACGACGACCTCTACCGACTGCGCCGCAAGATGGGTGTCATGTTCCAGGTGAGCGGCCTGTTCAGCGACCTCTCGGTTTTCGAGAACATCGCCTTTCCCATGCGCGAGCACACCGACCTGCCCGAACGCATGATCCGCGACCTGGTCCTGATGAAATTGCATGCCGTCGGCTTGCGCGGCGCCCATGGCATGATGCCGCGCGAACTCTCCGGCGGAATGGAGCGGCGCGTGGCCCTGGCCCGCGCCATCGCCCTGGACCCCATGCTGATCATGTACGACGAACCCTTCGCCGGCCTAGATCCGATCTCCCTCAACGTCATCGCCAAGCTGCTGCGCCGCTTGAATGACGCACTCGGCGTCTCCTCCATCGTGGTCACCTACGATGTCTCCGAGTCCCTCAAGGTGGTGGATTATGTCTACTTCCTGTCGGAGGGCAGGATCGTCGCCGAAGGCCCGACCACGGAAATCCTCGTGTCGGAAGATCCTTTCGTGAAACAGTTCATCCACGCAGAACCGGATGGCCCGGTGCACTTCCACTACCCCGCGAAACCGCTGCGCCGCGACCTGGGCTTAACGTCGGGCTGAGTAGTGCGGGTATCCCTGAACAATCGCCTGCTAGATACCAAAGGCTAGCGCGTAGGGCGGACGAGCCGGCGTCTTCTGCCCGGCGTTATCCGCCGAAGGACTAAGCTCTGGCGGAAGGCGCAATAAACCGCTTTTCTGCTCTCTCAAGAAACAAACTTCAACCCGTTGATTAAAAAAGAATTAATCGGTAACTGCTCAGGTCGAAGTGATCGGCTCAAAACAAGCACAGCAATCCATTCTCCTTCAAGGGGAAGGAGAAATACGGCAGTACCCGAGCAGTTACGTATATTTCAAGGTAACTTCTCAATAAGTCACGGCATATTGCGGTCAGCGCCCGTTCACGCGGGGTAGTGATGTAACCCACCCCAGGCAGGTTGAAGAAGCCCTGGCGAGTCCCTGTAGCGCAGGCATCTTTGCCTGCGTCTTTGAAAACAGCCGGAAGCCGGCGCTGCCGCGATGATTTCTTTTTGAAGCAAGGGGTTGAAGCGTGCTTCTTGAAAGGGCGTTTGCCACCGGTGAAGTCGCGATAGGTAATGTCACGTAACTGATTTTGCCTACAAACCGAGTAAGTGATGCTGCGAAACAGATTTGGTTTGCCACCGGGCCACTCACCCTGCCCTCTC
>CAISDD010000040.1 GCA_903883985.1 uncultured Pseudomonadota bacterium
ACGCTGCCGTCAACCTGGTTGAAGATGCCCCTGAGGAACAGCCGGTCGAAGCCGCCGATGAAGGGACTCAAGGCGCCGCTGCCTTCGGTGAAAGCCAGCGAGTAGCCGTAGAGTGCCCAGAGCACGATGATCAGCGCAAAGATCGAGAACACCTGCATCAGGATGGACAGCATGTTCTTGCTGCGCACCAGGCCGCCGTAGAACAGCGCCAGGCCGGGAATGGACATCATGATCACCAGCAAGGTGGAAACCAGCATCCATGAGGTATCGCCCTTGTTGGGCGTGGGTGCTAGCGCTGGTGCAGGTGCTGGTGCGGCAGCCGGAGCGGCGGCAGTCGCCGGCGCAGCGATCACAGCCGCTGCAGGGGCAGGTGCGGCGACAGCCGGCGCTTTTACCTCTTCGGAAAGGACTACGCCGGAAAATCCCAGCGAGCCCAGCAAAATCATAGTCGCGAATAGGTGTTTCATGGTCGGTTCTCCTTAGATCGCCGCTTCACCGGCTTCGCCGGTGCGGATGCGAACGACTTGTTCCAGATCCCAGACGAAAATCTTGCCGTCGCCGATCTTGCCGGTCTGGGCTGACTGGGAAATGGCCTCGATGACCTGGTCCAGCAGGTTGGCGGTGATGGCGACTTCGATCTTGACCTTGGGGAGAAAATCGACGACGTATTCCGCGCCGCGATACAGCTCGGTGTGGCCCTTCTGGCGGCCGAAACCCTTGACTTCGGTGACGGTGATGCCGGAAGCCCCGATGGCGGAGAGGGCTTCACGCACCTCGTCCAGCTTGAAGGGCTTGATGATGGCAGTTACGAATTTCATAACGGTCTCCTGATTGGACTACGGACTTCGTACCCCTCCCACCCTGCTTGAAAAGGCGAAAGGAGGATGGCTCAGACGTGGTTAGAAGGTCTTGGCGAAAGACAGGGCGAGACGTCCTTGGGCAACGTCCTTGCCGTTGAACACGTACACGGGGGCGTTTGCAGCAGCGGCGTCCGCCAGCTTGGCGTTGGTGTCGGTGTAGGCCAGTGTGACCGTGCCGAAGCCGAGATCCTTGCTGGCACCCAGCTTCCAATCGGTGTAAGAGGCCACGCCATAGTTCTTGATCGACTGATGGCCCGCATGGGCGATGGCGCCCCAGCCGCCGCCCAGGTCGTAGTTGACCGACAGGTCGAGATAGCCGCTGCCCTGGGTTTTCTTGTTGGCGCTCACGCCCGTGCCGCCGACCCCGCCCCAACCGATGAAGTAGTCGGAAACGACGTAGTTGTACTTCAGGCTGACGAACTTCCAGCTGCCCCCCAGATAGACCTCGGTCGTGTTGGGCGTGGTGATGCCTGTAAGGCTGTCATGGGGGTAATGGTAGTGAATCACGCCAACGTCGTAGCCCACGTCCGTTGCGACCGCGCCCTTATAGCCACCATAAAGATCCATTTCCAGGCTGCTGCTCGCCCCGTTGGGAACGGCATCCACCCAGCTCTGGTTCGACAGCCAGGTGCCCGCATACAGGCCGCTGCTATGGGTGTAATCGAGGCCGCCAGAGACGGCAGGCTTATGCTGGCTCTGGGTGACACCTCGGAAAATATAGTCCGTGGTGACGCCTATGTTGCCGGCAAAGGGGTTCGGTGCGGCAGGTGCTGCATCCGCTGCCAGTGCGGGGGCAGAGATCAGACCGGACAAAATGAGCAGGTAGGGCAGTTTTTTCATGAGGCTACTCCAGGAAAATGGTGCGTTGGTGCACACCCTCGTCTAGCACAATCCGTGCCACAATGAATATTCGAATGATTTCATGGTCTTGAACAGGGTTGTTCGATCTTGATTCAGGGTGCCGCCCTTTCTTGGTGCGCCCTTTTGCCGCATCGCACCGACTTCGCGCGGCGGGAGAGATTGCAAGCGTTGATATCGCGGCTGAAGCCGCTCCTACGGTTAAAATGGTCACCTGATCGAATCCGGGAGTCCCTCATGCTGAAACAAAGAATTGCCGCCGATCTGGCTGCCAAGTTCTCCGAAGTGCTGGCCATGACACCGGCCCGAGACGTGGAAAAGAACCTCAAGGCCAGCCTGGCCGCCTGGCTGTCCCGGCTCGACCTGGTGACGCGCGAGGAATTCGATGTCCAGGCACTGGTCCTGGCGCGCACCCGCGAGAAGCTTCAGGAACTGGAAGCGCGCCTAGCGAAGCTGGAAGGCACGGCTCAACCCTGATACTCGCGGTAGGAGCCGATCGTGGCTGGACGTTCGCGTCTAAAGCCGCTCCTACGGATGGATACATTGCCTTCAGTGATGCTGAGAAACAGATTTGGTTTGCCACCGGGCCCCTCACCCTGCCCTCTCCCGAAGGGAGAGGGTTCCACCCCCTTCCCCCTCCGGGGGCCGGGCCGGGGATGAGGGCCTGCGCCGGCAGCTTAATGAAGGCAAGTTACGCGACATTACTTATGCAAATACAGAACGTCGCCGCCGGCGTCATCGAGCGTCCTGACGGCCGCTTACTCCTGGCGCGCCGACCTGAAGGCAAACCTTATGCCGGCTGGTGGGAATTTCCCGGCGGCAAGGTGGAGAAGGGAGAGTCTGCGCGAGCGGCGCTGGACCGGGAATTGCAGGAAGAACTCGGCATCCGTGTGATCGAGGCGGTTCCCTGGCTCAATCGTGCCTACGTCTACCCGCACGCCCATGTCATGCTGCGCTTCTTCCGGGTGAGCGCCTGGGAGGGCACGCCACATCCGCACGAGGGCCAGGAATTGGCCTGGACACAGGCATTCGCTCCCGAGGTGGAGCCGATCCTGCCCGCCAACAGCCCGATCCTGGAAGCCCTGAAGCTGCCGCTGGAATATGCCATCTCGGACGTGGAAAAGCTGGGGGTCGAAGTCTTTCTCGAACGCCTGCGGCAGCGGTTGGCAAGCGGGCTGCGCCTGCTGCAACTGCGCGAAAAATGCCTCTCTCCCGAGGCGTACACCGAGCTGGCGCACGCGGTGGCTGCGCTTTGCCGTGCGCATGGAGCCGACCTGATGCTCAACGGCGACGCGAATCTGGCCGCCCGCCTGGGGTGTGGTCTGCACCTCAATTCCGGCCAACTCATGCGACTGGAAACACGCGCGGAATTGCGTCCGGAAATCGGCCTGCTCGGCGCCTCCTGCCACGGCCCCGAGGAACTGGCGCAGGCCGCCCGCCTGAGTGTGGATTTCGTAGTGCTTTCGCCAGTATTGCCCACACCCAGCCACCCTGGCGCCGAAACCCTTGGTTGGGAGCGTTTCTCCTCCTGGCTGGCCGATTATCCCTTGCCCGTCTACGCGTTGGGCGGGCTCTCCCTGGGTGGATTGGCACTGGCGCGCGCGGCCGGCGCTCATGGCGTTGCCCTGAAAAGCGCCGCATGGAGATTGCCATGAAGTCGTTTTGGACCCTCCTGCCGCTGCTCATCATCGTCCTGGCCGCTACGGTGCTGTGGAAGGGCGGCGACACGCCGACCGCCGCCATCTCCTTGAATTGCGCCGATCTGGCTCAAGGCTGCGCCACACGTTTGCGGGGCCGCCTGGTCAGCGTAGGCACGAGCGGCCCGGTGAAGCCGCTCGCGCCGTTCCAGGTCTGGGTGAAGGCTGCGGACGCCAGAAAGATACAGGCGAGATTCACCATGCAGGGCATGGACATGGGCTTCAATCTCTACACCCTGCATGACGAAGGCGGCGGCGTCTTCCGCGAGCGCGTCACCCTGCCGGCGTGCGTCAGCGGCCGGCGTGACTGGGTCATGACGCTGGAAATCGACGGCGCCGTGCTGAACGTCCCCTTCCGCAGCGATTTCTGAATGCACCCCGACCGCGGCCGTCGTTTTCTTCCGAACCCGCAACGGTCATCCAGTTGTCATAATCTGCGCCAATGACGCGCTTATAATCCGGCGAAACCGCCACGCCCAGACCTGAGCGGCAACCACGGAGACGATGCAATGCCTAGCGAACACATCTATAAGCAATTCGACACGGACATGGAGGCCGTGCGCGCCCGCGTCCTGGAAATGGGTGGACTGGTTGAAGAACAGGTAGAGAAGGCGATCGAAGCCCTGACAACCGGCAACCTCACCCTGGCGGAAGAGGTGATCGCGGACGATCACCGGGTCAACGCCATGGAAGTGGCGAGCGACGAGGCGTGCAGCCACATCATCGCGCTGCGCCAACCCACCGCAGGCGACCTGCGCATGATCCTGACCATCGTCAAGACCATCACCGACCTGGAACGCATAGGCGATGAAGCGGCGAAGATTGCCCGTTACGGCATCAAGATATCCGACAGCGACCGCATCACTGCACCGCGCTACTCCGACATCAAGTACATGTCCGGAATGGTGACCCGGATGCTGCGCGAATCGCTTGACGCCTTCGCCCGCCTGGACGCTTCGGGTGCTGCCGGCGTGGCGCGCCAGGACATCGAGGTGGACGAAGAATTCCACATGATCATGCGCCACCTGATCACCTACATGATGGAGGACCCGCGCACCATCTCCACCTTCATCGACCTGCTATTCGTCGTGAAAGCCATCGAACGCATCGGCGACCACGCCAAAAACATCTCCGAGTACGTGGTGTTCATGGTCAAGGGCAAGGATGTGCGCCACACCAGCATCGAGGAACTGGAACGCGAGCTGATGTAGGAAGTCTGTCCCGGGCCGGGACCGCCTACCTGCGCGTCTCGGCTTCCACTTCCAACCGCTGTTCCCTGCCATCGCTCCCCTTGACGAACAGGGTGATTGGCACCTTCTGCCCGGGTTTGACCCGACCCTTGAGGCCGATGAACATGACGTGGAAGCCGCCCGGCGCCAGGCTCACTGCCTTGGCACGTGGCAATGCGATTTCTTTCAGTTGGCGCATTTCCATGACGCCATTTTCCATGCGCATGAAATGCAGTTCCACGGTTGTCGAAATCGGGCTAGCCCCGCCCACCAGAACCATGTCGGCGTCTGCCGTGAGTTTCATGAAACCTCCGGCGACCTTCTGACCTGGGGCGGTCGCGCGCACCCAGGCGTTTTCCACTCTCACCGTATCGGCCAGGGCGGAGGTGGACAGCATAAAGGCCAGGGTCAGGGTAAGCAGGCTGCGTTGCATCATATTCCTCGATTAAAGAAGGGAGATGAAGTCAGAACTTCACGTTCAGGCCGACGTGAGTAGAGCGTCCCATGCCGGGAACGGCCAAGGATGCCTGAGCTGGGTAGGCCTCGCCAGTGCTTCTTCAACACGGCTGCCAGGAAAAATACATCAACCCGTTGATTCAAAAAGAAATAATTGCGGCAACACCGGCTTGCAGCCGGCTGTTTTCAAATACGCAGGCAAGGATGCCTGCGCTACAGAGAAGGCCTCGCCAGTGCTTCTTCAACCTACCCTCCTGGGGTGGCTTACATCGCTACCTGAACATTGACGCGATCATCCGCCAAGCCGTGGATCACCGGCAGACTGGGGACGCCGCCAGCTCCAGAGAGGCTCACGCCAAGCAAATTGCGCTACAGGCTGGCGCTGTCGCTGGTAGCGGAACGTAGCGGCGCAAGCTGGGCGCTTCGGGGCCCAGGCGGGTGGCGGTGACGACGATCTCGTCCAGGGTGGCAATCGCGGCGAGTCCAGACAAAGGGCAGGCGGCGAGGGGATTCAGGTGTGATTTCATTCCGGATTCCGGCGTCGGCTAAGGCGCGGAATGTCAGGAACTATTGAAGAGTCGGGGAATGCGACCTGGTGTCGCAGGGTGCGGCTCCCCTTTGATAGGGGGTCCACTCACCCTGCCCGGTGCACCCAGTCCGCTCCCAGGCTGCCCCACAGGTTCACGCGGTAGGCCGTGCTGCTGACCCGCGCGAGTTCGGCTTCGGCCACAAGCAGCTTCGCCTGGCAGGGAGCGAGTTGTTCCGGGTCGCAGCGGTCGCAAGCGTCGGCCGAAAGGAAGGCCTTGAGGTAGCTCACCTGGCGTTCGGCCAGGGTGGTGTCGCGTTGCTGCTTGATCACCAGGCGTTCCCGGTACCAGTCGCTGTCCAACAAGGACTCGCGCGTGAACAGGGCGCGAATCTCCGGATGGTGGAGGTCTTTACCCTGGTATTCGCCGCTGACCATGATGTACAGGAGTGCTTGCAGCGGCGGACAGGCATCGTCCACCGAGGCGTCGTCCAGATAGCCCTGGGCGACCTGGCTTTGCGAAGCGACGATGTGGGCGATGCCTTCCACGTAAGCCTCGAAGTCCTGGGTTTCCGGCTTCAGCATGGCCTCGTCGAACACCGCCATCGGGCTGTCGAATATCTTGCCCAGGTAAGCATGGGCGAAGCGGCTGGTGATGCGATAGCCCAGCCGGCTCGCGAGTACTTTCTGGCCATCGTGGTCGAAGTCTTCCAGCTTTTCCAGATAGCCGCGCTCAATCAGCCAGGCCGGCTCCTGTTCGCGCGGCGCCAGGCGGCTCCATATTTCCGGCACCAGGAAACTGACGTCATGATCGACGCGGCGCTCGTGGCCGATGAAGCCGGCTGCGGAGGAAAACCCGGGATAGCCGCACAGGATGAAGGATACCAGGGCATTGTTGAGGTCGGTGGTCGCGGACAGTGCGTTGAAAGGCCCCTTGGTCAGCGCCCCCTCGGAGCCCGCACCGGTGGTCGATGGAGACTTGCCGGTGAGGCTGGAGATGAAGTCCATGAACAGCTCGGGCAGTTCCTGGTAGTGGATCGGCCCGTACACGGCCAGTGGCTTGACGCCCGGTGCTCGCGGATTGTTGCGCCGCCCGGGGAGCACGGCGTTGACCGGGAAGTGCACCGGGCAGGTCGTGGGGATGCGCCGCTGCAGACGTGTGCCGAGCTCAGCCAGGCGACCCTCCCGGGGGTTGACCAAATCCGGGCGCGCCTGGAGATAGCGCACATTCGGGCTGGGCTTGCCACCCACTACACGCGGATGCGCGGAAGAAACGAACCAGCCATCCTCACCGGCATCGGCTGCGGCCTGGATGAACAGGCGCATCGGCTCGGTGTATTGCGAAAACTCCACCACGTCGTCCACCAGGTCGCGCGCGTCCTGGCGGTCGAGCGGGGCGAAGTTGGAAATGAAGTTGTTCGCCAGAGTCAAATCCAGTTCGGTCTGCGGGTCCATGCCGCGATGCCTGGCATCATCCGGGCGCTGGAACAATCGCGCCTCGCAGTTCTCCACGATCTTGACCGAAGGATGCGGCCAGGCTGGATTGAGGTGAGGCAACTGGCTGGCGGCGACGGTCGCGGCGACGGCGATGTCGTCTGCCAACTGCACCTTGCGCGCGCCCTCGAAGTCCTGGCGCAGCTTGTGCACGCGCCAGGCGCCATCGGGCATGCGACCCACGCGCAGGTAGCTCGCCACCAGGCTGCGACCATGGTATTTGAGTTCATGTGCGGGGTGTCCGTTGACCAAATCGACGGAGAAATGCGCCCTCCAGGCGTCGCCCCACTCCGGCTTGTAAAAACGCTTGATGACGAACACCAGGGCACGGGTGTGTTGCGGGATGGATTCCACCCAGGCGTTGTACTCGGGCGTGTATTCGGTGGCCGAAGGCGTGAGCAGGCGGATCACGGAGCCGACGGAACGCTCCGCGCTCAGGAGGCAGCGACTGTCGTGGCCATCCGGGGGCGGGCGCTTGAAGCGGGTGGAGTAATCGTAACTGAAGATGGCTTCGACCAGATCGAGGTCATCCTTGATGTCCTTGACGAAGAACGGGCCAGACAGCAAGGAACCGGCCAGGGATTTGGAGATTTCCGATTTTCCCCCGCCCGAGACGGTGCAGGGCTTATAGCAGAACGTGCCTTCCGCCTCACTGCCGAGTAGGCGCCAGGTGGGCGCTTGCGGGTGTTTTTCCAACTGGATCTTGTAGCCGCAGGGATAGAGGTAGCTGTGTCCGGCCAGCAGCTTGATATTGCAGCCCTCGCCCCAGCCGACCTTCATCGTGTCGACGTCGAAGTAGGCGTCCTCAGGGACGAAATGGATGTTGCGAAAACGCCGGTCGCTGGCGTACCCCTCCGGATGGAACATGAGCTGATCACCCAGCAAGGCGAGCACCTCGGCCAGGGTGTGGCCGCGATCCGGCAGACGGCTGTCGGGCGCGTAATACTCGCCCAGGTTATAGCTGGGGAAAGCCAGGGCGCCGCCGGAGTGCTCTTCCTCGCAGCCGCCGAACAGATTCGCGGCATAGCTGATCTGCGACTTGATCTCCTTCTTGCTGTAACCGAAGTAATTGTCGGCGATCAGCGTGACGATCACACCCTGCATGTCGCGGCAGACGATCTTGAACGCTTGACCGTCGTTATAGAACTCCTCGGCGTCCTTCCAGCACATGCCGTCGCGGCGCTCGCGGGGGCTGGCGGCATCGAAGTGGGGCAAGCCCAGATACTTCTTCCGCAGGTTGGTGAGGTGCGGCGCCAGGATCACGCAGCCGGTGTGGCCGCTCCAGCCGGGCACATCGAGGCCGGCGTCGTTTTCCGTGAGGTAGGGGTCACCGGCGTTGCCGAAGATGCGCTCGACGAAATCCAGATTGGAGACCAGGCCGCCCGGCGCGAAGAAACGGGTTTCCATGGACCGAGCCGGCATCACGCCTTCCACCTTGGGCGAGACCAGAGGCCGCTGCAGCAGCGACACCCAAAGGTGAGCGCCTTGCGGCTGGTTGGCGGTATAGGGCAGGCGCAGCAGCTCATCCGGAGCATCCAGCGCCGCGCGCAGGAGGGCGGCGAAGGTGGCTGCAGGCACCGCCTTCTTGTCCGTTGGAATGGGCAAGCCGCCCAGGGCGATATGGAACACGCCATCGGTGGTGCGCCTGTCTTTGCTCGGGTTGTGCAGCACACCCTGGCGCACGCGATAGGAAGTCAGGTAGCGCGATTCGAAATGGTCGCCGTCCAGGGGCAAGGACAGTTCCGCCGCCAGGCCGGGTCGGTCGAGAATGAAGGGTGCCGCAGGCAACTGGATGCGGCCATCGACCCCGTTGCGCGCCAGGTAGTCCTGGATGAAGTCCTGGATGCGCTGATCCGCCGGGCAACGGTAGTCGCGCAGCAGGCGACGGTGCTGGCGGTAATTGCGTAGCAGATCCTCAGCGACTTCGAGCAGATCGCAGCCCCCAGCGCCGGGCACGGGCTGACCCATCGCCGCGAGCTGAAGATTGATCTGGCGTATGCGCTTCATCCGCTCCCGGGGGATGGGGGGAGGGGCGAGGGGCGAAGCCCCGGGCAAGCGTTGACCGAGGCGGGCGATATCGATGTCCATACACTTTCTCTGCTTGAGACACGCACCAGGGCGCGGCTGATGGTTCGGTAGAAGGTCGCGAGGCCGAATCGGGCCGAATACGCCACTATCATGACAGAAGCAGTCCACTCCGGGCAAGGAATCAGCCTGCTGCCTGGAGTGAATTTTCCAAACAAGGCATTGATAAATAATGGGTATTCCGGCCTGTTTGTGCACAATAAGGGTGCCAGGCCCAGTCCGGGGAAAACACCGTAAGAAAAGACAAGCGGCCCCGAGCACGTGCCCCCTCTTGGGCGGAGCAGCCTCGTCGTGCCGCTGGCGAACTAATCGGGTGCAAGGCACCGCGAGCTTGCAAGGTTCAACCCCGGCGTGAACGTCGCAGTCCCTGCCTTCCCACCCAATCCGCCGCGAACTGGCGAGCGATGCGGCCGGAGCGGCCGCCACGTGAAGTGGCCCAGTTGATCGCTTCCTGGCGCATGGGGTCCGTGGCTACGCCGCCCAGGGACGCGACCCAGGCGGCGACGATGGCGAGGTAATCGTCCTGGTTGAACGGCCAGAAGGTCAGGGTGAGGCCAAAGCGATCCGACAGGCTAATCTTTTCCTCTATGCTTTCCGCCGGCCGCACTTCGCCGCCCAGATGTTGCGCGGCTTCGTTCTCGGCGAAGAACTCCGGCATCAGATGGCGCCGGTTCGAGGTGGCGCAGATCAGCACATTTTCCGGCAATCCCGCCACCGAGCCGTCGAGGGCGGCTTTCAGCGGCTTGTAGGCGGCGTCCCCCGGCTCGAAGGAGAGATCGTCGCTGAACAGGATGAAGCGCCAGGGTTGGTCTTCCAGGCGCGCGCCGATATCCGGCAGGTCGACCAGGTCTTCACGCTCCACTTCCACAAGACGCAGGCCCTTCTTCGCATGGCGCGGCAGTAGCGCCTTGATGAGCGAAGACTTGCCGCAACCGCGACTGCCGGCGAGCAGCACGTTGTTGGCCGGCAGGCCCTTGAGGAACTGGCGCGTGTTGCGCTCCAGTTCGGCCTTCTGCACGTCTATGCCGGTGAGCGCGTCCCAGGGCGGGCAGTTCAGGGTGGTGACCGGCTGTAACAGGCCCTGGCCAAACTGACGACGCCAACGACAGGCCAGGGTGGTGTGCCAGTCCACCCGCACGGGCAGCGGCGGCATCCAGGCATCCAGGCGTGCCAGCAAGTCGTTGCCCCGGGTGATCAGAAGGGCCAGCTCAGGACTAAGCGGGTAGTCGGGTTGGTGGTCTTCTTCGAAATCGTCGTTCATTTCAGATCCATGCATCAACTACGGTATTCCGCGTTGATCTTCACGTAATCGTAGGAGAAATCGCAGGTCCAGACGGTGGCGACGGTGTTGCCGCGGGCGAGATCCACCCGCACCGAGATTTCCGGCGCGGCCATCACGCGCGCGCCTTCCTCCTCCCGGTAGGAGAGCGCGCGCCCCCCGTTCTCCGCGACCAGCACGTTGCCCAGCCAGAGCCGGATGCGCTCCACGTCCAGGTCGTTGACGCCGGCGTAGCCGATGGCAGCCAGGATGCGACCCAGGTTGGGGTCGGAGGCGAAGAACGCGGTCTTCACCAGGGGCGAGCGGGCGATGGCATAAGCCACCTGCTTGCATTCGGCCTCGCTCTGGCCGCCTTCCACGCGCACTTCCATGAACTTGGTCGCCCCCTCGCCATCGCGCACGATCGCTTGCGCCAACTGGGTCATCAGTTCGGTAACGGCAGATTGCAGGCTGGCGTAGCGGGAGTCGGTGGCGTCCTGGATCATCGGTGCCGCAGTCGCTCCCGTGGCGATGAGAATGCAGGAATCGTTGGTCGAGGTGTCACCATCCACCGTGATGCAGTTGAACGACCGGCTCACCGCATGGCGCAATATTTCTTGCAGCGCCTCTCGGGAAACCGGGGCATCGGTGGCGACGAAGGAGAGCATGGTCGCCATGTTGGGATGGATCATGCCCGAGCCCTTGGCGATGCCGGTGAGCGCGAACTCCACCCCGTTTAGCGCCAGCTTGCGGGTAGTGGCCTTGGCCACGAGGTCGGTGGTCATGATCGCTTCCGCCGCCGCCCCCCAGTTGGCAGGCCCCAGGTTTTCCAGGGCGGCGGGCAGGGCGGCGATGATCTTGTCGTGCGGCAGGGGTTCCAGGATCACGCCGGTGGAGAAGGGCAGCACTTGTTCCGGCGCGAGGTTGAGGCTGTCCGCCACGGCCGCACAAGTCTCGCGGGCGCGGGAGATTCCGTCCGCGCCGGTGCCGGCGTTGGCGTTGCCGGTGTTCACGATCAGGGCACGAATGCCGCCGGATATTCCTCGAGCGCCGCGTAGATACTCCTGGCACAGGGTGACGGGGGCCGCGCAGAAACGGTTCTGAGTGAACACGCCGACCACTTCGCTGCCTGGTGCCAAGGTCATCACCAGCAGGTCGCGGCGTCCTGGCGTCTTGATGCCGGCTGCGGCAATGCCCAGTTCGACGCCTGGAACGCACAGCAGGGAAGCGGGATCGGGGGCGGAAAGGTTGACAGGCATGGTGGGGGCCGTGGAGTTGAGGGTGCGAGGATATTACCGGAGCGATTCAAGTCCGCGCGTTTCGCGCCGATAACTCGGTGTTCAAACCGACCGGGAACCGTCATGCAAGTTCGCCAAACCGTTCTGTCCGCCCTGGATGATGCTGCTCTCCTCCCCTTGGCCGAAATTTCACCCGATCTGGTGCTGGCTTTCGCCGCACCCGCGTTTTTCACCGACACGCCCCTGGCCTCCAGCCTGGCTGGGGCGTTTCCCCAGGCGCGGCGACTGGCCCTGTCCACGGCGGGGGAAATCTCCAGCCAGGGGGTGAGCGACGGCGGACTCGTGGTCACGGCCATTCGTTTCGAGCAGACCCGGTTCAAGGTGGCCTCGACCGACATTAGCGGCGTGGACGACTCCGCTGCCGCCGGGGTGCGCCTGGCCGAACAACTGCTCTCGAGTCCTTCGCCGGGGGCACAATCAGCGCCTGAACTGAAGGCCGTGCTGCTGCTCTCGCAAGGCGTGGCCGTAAACGGCAGCAATCTGATCGCCGGCGTGGTTTCCGTACTGGGCCGTGACATTCCCCTGACCGGCGGACTGGCAGGGGACTACGGCGCCTTCAGCCGCACCTGGGCGATGCTGGACGACGTGGTTTCCGACCGCCTGATGCTGGCTGTCGGGTTCTATGGGGAGGAGGTTCGCTACGCACATAGCTCTTTTGGTGGCTGGCAGAGCTTCGGTCCGGCGCGCCAGGCCACCCGTGCGGTCGACAACGTACTGTTCGAGCTGGACGGCGAGTCGGCGCTGGCGATCTACAAGCGCTATCTTGGCGAATACGCCAAGGATCTTCCCGCCTCCGGGCTGCTGTTCCCGTTTGCCATCCTCTCGCAGGAACACGAAGAAACCGGCCTCATCCGCACCCTGCTGGGCGTGAACGAGGCCGACGGCAGCCTGACCCTGGCCGGCGATATTCCCCAGGACGGCTACCTCAAGCTCATGCATGCCTCCACCGAAGCCCTCGTGGACGGCGCCGAAGCCGCAGCGGCCGCTGCCAGCCAGATGGCCCGCAGCGACGGACAGTCGCTGGCCATCCTGATTTCCTGCATCGGCCGCAAGCTGGTGATGGGCGACAGGGTGGATGAGGAAGTTGAGGCGGTGGGGGCTGTGTTCGGCCAGAATTGCGCCCTGACCGGTTTTTATTCCAACGGCGAGATCAGCCCCTTCCTGGAGACCTCGGAATGCAAGCTACACAACCAGACCATGACCATCACCTGGTTGGGCGAAGACACACCGTGAGGCCGCTTACAGGCCGCAACAAAGCCGCCTGACATGCACCGCTTGCTGGAACGCCAGATCAAGCGTGCGCTCGGACTTGACGCCTTGCAATGGACGCGTCTGCCTGAGGCTTTCCAGAAGCTGGCCGACGGCCTGGCGGGACAGGATGGCGAACTGGCGCGCACCTTGTCCGGTATGCCGACGCTGCTGGGGCGGGTTTCCGACGCGTATGCGCAACAGGATCGCGACCTGGCGCTGATCCGGCGCAGCCTGGAGCTATCTTCTGCGGAATTGAGCGAAGCCAACCAGAAGCTGCGCGGCGAGGCCCAGGCGAGTTCCCAGGCGCTTGCCGCCTTGCAGGGCGCTTTTGATGCACTGCAGGCGGACGGAGGCGCCCAAGGCGGCGACCTGGTCTCCATGGCCGGACAGATCGCCGCCCTCACCCGCGACCGCGAGCAGATTCGCGCCGCGTTGGCGAAAAGCGAGGAGCGCTTCGACCTGGCCATGCGCGGCGCCAACGACGGCGTCTGGGACTGGGACATGACCAGCCACTGCGTCTATTACTCGCCTCGCTGGAAGGCCATGCTGGGCTATGGGGTCGACGAAATTGGCACTGACTTGAGTGTATGGTCCGGCCATGTACATCCCGACGATCTGGCGGCGGCGAGCGCGGCCATCGACGCACACCTGCGCGGCAATACCGACCATTTCGAAACGGTCTTTCGCTTCCGCCACAAGGATGGTCATTATCTGTGGGTGCTTTCGCGTGGCCAGGCGGTGTTCGACGCCCACGGCACGCCGCAGCGCATGGTGGGAACGCACACCGACGTCAGTGAACAGAAACGGGTGGAAGCCGAGCTGACTCAGGCGCTCGCGTCGGCGGAAGCGGCGAGCCGCTCCAAGAGCGAATTCCTGGCCAACATGAGCCACGAGATCCGCACGCCCATGAACGGTGTCCTGGGCATGCTGACCCTGGCACTGGACACTCACCTCGACGCGGAACAACGCGAATACCTGGACCTGTCGCGTTCTTCCGCCGACGCGCTGCTGCATATCCTCAACGACATCCTGGATTTCTCCAAGATCGAAGCCGGTCGCCTCGACGTCGAAGCGGAAGCCTTCGACCTGGATGCCATGCTGCACGAGTTGCAGCGCCTGGAGGCCCCACGCTGCCGCGAAAAGGATCTGACGCTGACACTGAGCCTGGACCCGTCGCTGCCCACCACGCTGCTCGCAGACCCGGCACGGGTGCGCCAGGTGTTGCTCAACCTGCTCGGCAACGCCATCAAGTTCACCCAACACGGCTCGATCACCCTGGAAGCGCGGCGTGAGGGCGAGCAGGCCCGGATCGCCGTGCGCGACACCGGAATCGGCATTCCGCAGAACAAACAGCCTGCCGTGTTCGAGGCGTTCACCCAGGCCGATGGCTCCATCACCCGGCGTTTCGGCGGCACCGGTCTGGGCCTGACCATATCCAATCGCCTGATCCACCTCATGGGCGGCAAGATGGGCTTGGACAGCGAACCTGGCGTGGGCAGCGAGTTTTACTTTTCCCTGCCACTGGCGACGGGTCCGGCGACGAAGACGTGCGCCGCAGCCGCGCAGCCGCCTCGCGCCGAGCCGCTGGACATCCTCCTGGCCGAAGACAACCCGATCAATCAGCGCCTCGCCATACGCCTGCTGGAACGCGAGGGCCACCGCGTCACGCTGGTGGAGAATGGCCAGGAAACCCTGGATGCCCTGGAAAAGGCGCGTTACGACCTGGTGCTGATGGACATGCAGATGCCAGGACTGGACGGACTCGAAGCCACACGCAGGATACGCCAGCAGGAAGCCGGGTGGGCTCACCTGCCTATCATCGCCCTCACCGCCAACGCCTACGCGGAAGACCGCGAGCGCTGTCTCTTGGTCGGCATGGACGGTTTCGTTGGCAAACCCATCCGGCGCGAGGAGCTACTGGCGACGATACAGGCGGTGATGGCCTTACGAAGTCCCGCCCACGGTCAGCCCGTCCACCCTTAGCGTCGGCTGCCCCACGCCCACCGGCACGCTCTGGCCTTCCTTGCCGCAGGTGCCGACACCCGGGTCGAGCAACATGTCGTTGCCTATCATCGACACGCGGGTAAGTACGTCGGGGCCGTTGCCGATCAGGCTCGCCCCCTTCACCGGCCGGGTGATGCGACCATCCTCGATGAGATAGGCCTCGGCCGCCGAGAACACGAACTTGCCGCTGGTGATATCCACCTGTCCGCCGCCGAAGTTGGCGGCATAGAGGCCTTTTTTCACCGAGGCGATGATTTCCGCCGGATCCCTGCCTTGGTCACCCTCGCCGGCCAGCATGTAGGTATTGGTCATGCGTGGCATCGGCAGGTGGGCGAAGGATTCGCGCCGGCCATTTCCGGTCGGCGCCATGCCCATGAGTCGGGCATTCATGGTGTCCTGCATGTAGCCCATGAGGATGCCGTTTTCGATCAGCACCGTGCGTTGTGTGGGAGTGCCCTCGTCGTCGACATTGAGCGAACCACGGCGGGAGGCCAAAGTGCCATCGTCGACCACGGTGACGCCATCTGCGGCGACCCGCTGGCCGATGCGACCGGAGAAGGCGGAGGAACCCTTGCGGTTGAAATCGCCTTCCAGTCCGTGACCGATGGCTTCGTGCAGCAGGATGCCGGGCCAGCCGGAGCCCAGCACCACGGTCATATTGCCGGCCGGCGCGGGGACAGCCTCGAGATTGGTCAGCGCCTGCGCCACGGCGAGCCCTGCGTATTCGCGCAATTGCTCGTCGCTGAAGTGGTCATAGTTGAAACGGCCTCCACCACCCGCCGAACCCTGTTCGCGCTGTCCGTCCTGTTCGACGATGACTTGCAGCGAGACCCGCACCAGCGGGCGCACGTCCGCAGCCAGGCGGCCGTCCAGGCGAGCCACCAGCATCACCTCATATTCTCCGGCGAGGCTGGCCATGACCTGACTGACACGCGGGTCGAGGCCGCGCGCGTAGTCCTCCAGGCGATGCAGCAGCGCGACCTTTTCCGACTCGGTAAGCGAGCTTAGCGGGTCGATCGGCGCATACAGGGCGCGCCCTTGCACCCGCTTGGGCGTCGCCATCCTCACGCTGGCCGACTGGCCAGCCGCAGCGATGGCGCGCACCGTGACCGCGGCCTCCTTGATGGCACGAAGGCTGATGTCATCGGAATAGGCGAAGGCGGTGCGCTCCCCGCTCACGGCGCGCACACCCACCCCCTGGTCGATGTTGAAGCTGCCAGATTTGACCTGGCCTTCTTCCAGGCTCCAGGCTTCGGAGCGGGAATACTGGAAATACAGGTCGGCGTCATCCACACGATGCGCGGCGAGCAGGCCAAATGCCGCATCCAGCCCGGTCATGTCCAGTTCATTGGGCAGCAACAGGGTGGCTTCGGCGGTGGAGAAGTGAAACAGGGTGGGATCAGCAGCGTTCATTGGGCGTTACGGGTGAGGGCTAAGGGAGCGATGTAACCCACCCCAGGAGGGCAGGGTGAAGAACCACCGGCGAGTCCCTGTAGCGCTGGCATCCTTGCCGGCGTCTTTGAAAACAGCCGGCTGAAAGACGGCGCTACAGAGCCACGATTGTTTCATTTTGAATCAACGGGTTGAAGTGTATTTCTTGAGAGGATGCATGGTCAGTCGGCGGTGCGGCTTCACTCCTCACGCCCGGCAAGATCGCCCTTGATGCCGCAATCCAGGGTGCGGTGCTTGAGGG
>CAISDD010000041.1 GCA_903883985.1 uncultured Pseudomonadota bacterium
AGATAGCGGCGGAATTCCCTCTCGACGTGGGCGGGCGTGGTGCTGCC
This sequence comes from uncultured Pseudomonadota bacterium, assembly GCA_903883985.1. Lineage (GTDB taxonomy): Bacteria > Pseudomonadota > Gammaproteobacteria > Burkholderiales > Thiobacillaceae > PFJX01. The sequence continues at coordinate 48 of CAISDD010000041.1, forward strand.
CGATTCGTCCTGCGCCAGTTCGAGCCAGGTCGCCAGGTGGGTCTGCACGGTGCGATAGAGCACCGTGCGCTCGGGCTGGCGGCGACGATAGGGGACTGCGCGCTTGCGCACGCGGCGGCTAAAGCAGAGGCGCAGCAGGATTCATTGTCTGAAGCGCTCGACTCCACGCTATCCACCAAGGCCGATATTGTCCGCCTGAAAAGCCGCATCGAGACGCTGGAGCTACGTTTATCCATCAAGTTCGCTGTCCTTGTGGGGCACAGGTCGCGGTGGCTGGCATGGGTGTCCTGATCGCTGATCGGGACGTGGAACGGTATGCCCATACCGCCTTGGCAGCAATGGCATGGCGGCAAGCGTTCACTGAGCCGGGTGGGGACGAGTCCTGGTTGAGGGGCGATGAAGCACCTCGATGTCGGCTCATCACATCCTGGGGCTGTAGTCGGTCCCAAGGGTATGGCCAGCTTGGCCAGCATCTTTAGCCCGGTGGCCATGAACCGCGAGCGCGCCTCGTTGTGGATCGCCGCCTCGGCCGCTGATGCGATGGCGCCCGGGCTGGACAGGTCGCCATGCTGTTCGAGCATCTTCTGGTCGGTCAGACCAAGGATGGCATCGCGCGGCGACTCGGCGGCCGCCAGCGTGCGCGTCATGTCTTCACCATCCTGGAATCCGAAGCGCTCGGCCAGGATGTCGGCGTCCCATCCATCCTTGGCGACCATGTGCAGCTTCTCGAGGTGATCGATGATCTCAGGCGGCAGGCCGATCTTGTTGAGCGAATCGCGATCGAGCTTGCCGGCGCCAATCGCCTCGGGATTGATCACCTCTTCACCCGCGCGCGGCGGCGCGGCCTTGCAAGAATAATCGAAGTTGCTCGAATACTCGTCCGATCCGCCCAGGCTGTTCTTGAACATGTCCTCGAAATCGTGCAAGTCCCACTTGCCATGTTCATCGAGCGGCAGGTAACCGTACTGCGCGAGGTGCTCGGCCATGCTGTCGATCGATAACCCTTTGTCTTTCGCGCGCATGACGTGCTTGCCGAAAACGCCGGAATTCGCCTTGTCGGCAGGATCGACGCCCCAGGTGCTGATCAGTTCCTTCTTGTTGATTCTGCCCAGCTTGGCGATGGCGGTGAACAACGAGTCGATCGTTTCATCCACCTGGTCAGGATGCGACTTCGCACGCTCTTCGCGCTTGATCCTGTCCTCGGCCGTCAGCTTCGAGGTGAGGAATTGCCACGCCTGATACACCGGCTGCTGCATGATCTCGCGCCGGGCGTCCATCTGTGCATCGTTGCGCGCCGCCCGGGCCTGGATCTGCAGATCGCGGATCGCCTTGTTCTTGGCATTGGTCAGCCACTTCATATCGCGAATGCTGCGCGCCTGCAGGTCGGCCATGCCGTCCTCGGTGGCCTGCTTGCCCTGCTCCTGGTAGGCGGCGTACTGCTCGGGATCGATGCCTAGCCTGGCCGCGACTTCCGGCGTGCGGAACAGGTCAGCGTAGCCGCGCGCCTGCTCGGCCGACTTGATCGCTTCTTCACTGGCCAGCATGCGGCCGAACACGCCGCGCACTTCGTCGGTCAGTTCGCCCGGCGCCATCGATTTGTAGACGTTGAGCATCCACGACTTGATACGCTGGAACAGCGGCGCCAGTTCGAGGATCGGCGCCTTGCCTTCCATCAGGTAGGTTTCAAACCCTTCGGCCATCTTTTCGTGGAATGGCCGCTGCTCATCAAGCGACATCGAATGCCACTGCTCAAGCGCGGAGGCTTCGGGCGTATCCTTGATGCCGAACCAGTCGAGCATCTGCGCCATGTCCTGCTTGATCAGGGCGGGCGCGTTCTCGGCAGAGGCCAGGCGGGCGTAGGTGTCGAGGAAGAAATGCCCCGACTCATGGACGAACGTGCTTAGATCTGCATTTCGGAGGACGGCGATGGTGCGGCTGACGGGATCGTAGGCGCCACGAGGCGCCTGTTCGCCTTGTTGGAACTCCCCAGCATTGCGCTGGGGTGATTCGTCTACGCTGCCTTCCGAAGGCGCTGCGAGATCTCTCTCTTGCTCTGCCTGAGTAATTCGATTTCGGATTGTGTCAGCATTCTCGGTGCGTGCAAGATACCGAGCCTCTGATTGAGTAAGGCTGTCGAAGGTGTGACCGAACCGCTCTTGCCACCAGTTTTCGATGTCGCTGCCATGCTTGTTCCTTAATTCTTCCAGTTGCTCGTTTGATGGTGTGAGTTTGGCCGAATGCGGTTTGCCTGTCAATGTGGTAGCAAGGAGGACCTTCCCGCCGCCTGCTTCGATGAAGCCTTTCAGATTGGCAAGCGTTCCCCCTTGGCCAACGAAGTCATCGACGAGAACATACTCTTGTCCTGTCACTACGTCGCCTGAAAACTCTGCCTGGTTGGCCATTCGAACAAAACCGCCCGCCCCCGTGTGCCCGACGATGTTGGTTTGAACGATTGAATCCTCCGTATCCAGCCCAAGATGGTCGGCGAGTACGCGGGATAGTGCTTCAGGGATAGCGTTGACGCCTTGGGTTTCATACGCATGAACGGCGACGAGTTTTGGCGTGCGGCCGGCAATCTGCTGGCGCAAGGATTCCACCGCGGTAAGGTTGATCGTGGAATCAATCAGTCGCTTCGCAGAATCGGCATCCCCAGCTTTCGCGGCAGGGTAATCAGGATGCTTTTTAACCGTGCTTTCCGAAGCGTGTATAAGCACGTCCGGGAAATCACCCCATGCCGCTCGCGGAGGTTTCACATCGGGAATAGTAGCACCCGATTGATGCAGAATGTTTGCGTCGTTGGCGCGAACCTCTTCCGCCTGCCGTCTGAAATCAGCGGCTTTCTCCCGCAGTGCTTCGGCGTCCTCGGGATACCCCGACTCTTCCTTGTCTTTCGCTGCGCGGTCGTAGCCGGGGTTTAACGGCCTTCTGCCAGTATCATCGAAATTTTTGGCTCTATGTGGTTCATAGTGGGTAATTACATCTGTAACTATCTTCCATAACTACCGTGGTTCACCCACTGGAAGGAACAGAACCCAGTCTTCATGAAAGTGAATTTTACCAATAATACGGCTAGCAACATGAGGTGGCG
>CAISDD010000042.1 GCA_903883985.1 uncultured Pseudomonadota bacterium
GCCATCGCCGCTGATGATAGCCCCGTACTTAATTCCGGCCGAGCTGCCATTCAGGCTGCTCAAGCCGCCCGCACCGAACAGGCCGGTGCTGCCGATATCCAGCGTCTGGCCGGTGTTGTCCAGTATCCCGGTGAGGTTGACCGCACCACCCGTGCGGCTGAACGTCCCCAGCCCCGCAGTGGCAAACGCCCCCCCCAGATTGAGCGTACCTGCGGCCACATTAAACGTGCCGGCGTTGCTCCATGCCCCCGCCATGTTCAACGTACCCGTGCCAGAAGGCCCAAGCGTCCCAGACGTCACCGCTGCATTCGTGATCGTCGTTGTCCCGGCGTTGACGTTCAGGGTGCCGCCAGTCTGACTGTAGGTGCCTATGATGCTGCTTCCTCCATTCAAAACCAGCGTTCCTGCCGTCATCGACAGGGCCCCGCTGACCGACAGACCGTTACTCAGTATGGTGGTGGTATCCGACATACCGCTGTCGTAGGTCACCGTCTTGCCGGAGGGTATCGTCACCGCCGCGACGTTCGATAGATCGGGAATCGCGCCGTCGGCCCAGTTGGCGGCATCCGACCAGTTGCCGGTGGTGCCGCCGGTCCATGCCACGCTGGCGAGTTGGCCGATGACGCCCGTGCTGACGGGGACGTAGTTGATGGCGTAGTCATTGCCGCTGTTGCCGTCGTTCATCATCAGACCGCTGGGGGTCAGGGTCTTGCCCGTGCCGACGTTCTTGGTGTCAAACATCTGGGTTGCCGCAGTGCCCACCGCATCAAACAACGTGCCCGTGACAATCGGCGCCACAGAGGAGGTGGCGCTGCCGTTGTAGCCGCGGCTGTCGGTCTGTGCGGTCACACTCAGGGCGGCGGGGATGATGGTCAGATTTCCACCGCTGAGGTCGTAGCCCTGCTGCGTGGAATAGTAGCCGTTGTAGAACCTCGCATGGGTTCCCGTGGCTGCCGCTCCCAATACATCCGTGATGGGGCTAAACACACCCCCGGTTTGCGCCGAGCCGTTGTAGCTCACCGAGGCATCCGCTGCGCCGGACAAGGTCAGGGGTGTCAGGAAGCTCGCGAGCAGCGGCGCGGTGTGGCCTTCGTAGATGCGCCAGGTGGCGCCGCTGCCGCCGGTGTTGGCGATGCTCCAGCCTGAGAAGTTGCTAGCAACTTGCATTTGGGTGGTACTAAGTCCGGAGACACCTTCGACGCTGCCATCGCCGCTGCCTGGCATGGGACAAGGACCGTCACAGCTTACCCAATTCTTATCTCTGTTGTAATAGCTGGAGTAGACCGTTCCATCGTTGTAACCAATCAGACTGCCAATGTCATAACCGGTGCCACTCACGGTGCCTAAGGCATAGCTATCGCTGATCAGTCCGTGGTCGTTAAACCCCACCAACCCACCTACGTCGGTCGTGCCCGTTACGCTGCCCGTGGCATAAGTCGAACTCAGACTCGCAAAGTTGGTCCCGACCAGGCCTCCCACGTTAGTAGGTCCGCTCACGTTGCCCGTGGCGTAGCTGTTGCGGATGGTGCCGAAGGCTTCACCCGCCAAGCCGCCTACGGCTGAGGAGGTGCCGGTCACATTGCCGGTGGCGTAGCTATTGGCAGTCGTGCCTAGATTTCCACCCACCAGCCCGCCGACCTTGTAATCACCGTTCACATCGCCCGTGGCATAGCTGTTGCTGATCGTGCCACCGTTGCATCCTGCCAGCCCGCCGATCTGAGAGCTGCTCATACCCGTGCCGCTCACATCGGAGGTGGCATGGCTGTTGCTGATCGAGCCCGAGTTGTTTCCAACCAGAGCGCCGACCCAACCGCTCCCGCTCGCATTGCCTGTCGCGTAAGCATGGTTGATCGTGCCGTCGTTGGCTCCCGCCAGGGCGCCGACGGAGTTGAATCCGCTCACGTTCGAGTTCGGCAGTCCGACGTTCTGCACCACGCCGGTACTGCCCACAACACCGAATAGACCCGCATAGTAGACGTTGGGCATGACGATGGTGAGCCCGGTGATCGTGTGGCCCAGGCCATCGAAAGTGCCGGTGAAGGGGATTTCGGCGTTTCCGATCGGGGAAAAGCCTGTTTCCTGGTTCCAGGCAGGAGATTGAACGGTGGTTCCACATAACCCGCCCCCCGTGGCGCAGGCGTCGATATTGCTGCCCAGGGCATAGTGGCCACCGCTTTGCATGCCTTGCAGCGTCGTGCCACTGGGACCGTTGGGGCCGCTGGTGTCGCCCTCCACGCCCAGTGAGTTGATCACCGTGTACGGAATGCCGCCGATGACCAAGGCCGTGTCGGAAGTGGGCGAGACATTGGGCAGGTTGATGGTGGCACCCGAGCCCAGGTTGAATGCCCCGACCCCACTGGCCTGCTCGCTGCCGTCGCCATTGCCGTTGCCGGTATTGGGATTGAGGGCGAGGCCGTCCTTCACGCCCGAAGCGGTGATGCTGGCGTTGACATTGACGTTGTTCGAGGCGGTGAGGGTGAGCGTCGTGCCGCTCGTGCCGCCGTTCCAGTTGATTGCGTCATTGACATTGATGTCGCCACTGCCGCTACGGGTGCCCTGGCTAGACAGGATGGTGACGCTGCTACTGTTAAGCGCAGTACTCAGTGTGGTGCCCGAGATGTCGCCACTGGGCGAGCCATCGCTGATCGTGCCGTCGTTTCCGGGTGCAATGGTGAAATCGTTCGGGTCGATCAGCCAGGTGCCGGTTTTCCCCCCACTGGCCAACGTGTCGACCCTGGCGGTAGCGGCGACCCTGACCTGCGCTGCGGAGGTCTCGATTGCGCCGCCATCGCCTTGCGTGCCGCGGGCCTCGAGCTGGCCATCGACCTGAACCTGGCCTTGCCCCATGTCGGCCAGCACCTGGATGCTGCCCCCCTTCGTGCCGTCGACGCTGATCTGGCTGCTGTTCGTCAGGGTGGCGCTCTTGCTCGCGCGCAGGAAAATCTGCCCGCCTACGTTGACCGCGCTGCTGGCGCTCAAGGTTCCGGCGTTCTTGACCAAGGCGCCGGCGATGCCGATGCGCCCGGCGGCACTCAGGATGGCCCCCAGGTTGGTCGCCTGGCCATCCCCGGTGAGGATCACGCTCACCCCAGGTGTGCCGGTATCCAGCAATTGCACGGATTGTCCCGCAGCCAGGATCACTTCACCATTCGGCGCGGTGATCGTGCCTTCGTTGCCGACTTGCGGCCCCACCAGGTAAACGCGGCCACCTGACAAGGTGGTGATGACGCCTTGATTGAGGACGCCGCCGGCATCGGGCGTGGCCTGGAAATTGAGGCGGCCGGCGAGGAAGTCGCCGTCGCCGACCCTGAGGCTGCTGGCGACGAAGGCGGCGGTATTGACCGTGCCCGTGGGGCCGATGAAGATTCCGGCGGGATTGACCAGCCAGACCTGGCCGTTGGACTGGAGTTGGCCGTAGATCAGGCTGGGGTCGGCGCCCAGCACGCGGTTGAGCACGCTGCTGCCACTGGAGGGCTGTACGAACTGCACGAGTTCATGGGTGTTGATGCCGAACTGCTGCCAGTTGAGGAGGCTTCGGTTGGCATTGGTCGTGACCGTCATGGCATTGCCCACGGTCGCGATGCTGGCGATGCCCACGACCGGCTGCGCTCCGCCGGGAAGCGCCCAGGCGCCGCCACAAGGAGCGAGCAGGCTCACGGCGACCAGTGCAATCCGCGCGCCCTTACCTCGCGCCCTGGCCGATTCGGGCGCGGCGACCCAGGCGCCGTGCGCGCCATTCCAGACCAGGCGGTAGACGTGATTCATGGCGTTCTTTGGCTAGAGATAGGCGGCGATGTCCAAGGCGTCGATTTGTTCGGGGCGCAAGTACTTTTCCGCATAGCGCCGATAGACCC
>CAISDD010000043.1 GCA_903883985.1 uncultured Pseudomonadota bacterium
ATGGGCAGCGACAGCGGCGTCAAGGAAAGCGCAAGCCTGAGTGGCTCTGCGGCGAGGGCGCCGGGAATCCGGAATAACGACAGGAACACCAGAAGCCATAACGCCAAGAGACCCCGTGAACGGCCGTGCGCAGTGTTTTCAAGCCGTGTCGTGGCCGTCCCGAAACCCTCGTGTGTGCCTGGCCGCGCGGGCACTGCTGCGCTCTGCTCCGATGTGGCAGTGCATGCAAAGGTGGGATTCATGTCACTTTCAATGGATGGAAACATGTGCCGACTCCTCTTTGCTGAAGGCTAGCATCTGGAACCGCAGGATTATACCGACCAACCCGTCATGACTCGTTAACCGAGTACGTCCAGGCCTTCGCGGGCGAGCATCTCGGTGAGCTTGATCAGCGGCAGGCCGATCAGTGCGTTGGGATCCTCGGTCTCGAAGCGAGCGATCAGGGCGATGCCCAAGGATTCGCTCTTGGCGCTGCCGCAGCAGTTGTAGGGCTGATCACGATGTAGATAATTCTCGATCTGCGCGTCCGTGTAGTTGCGCATCACCAGGCGTACCGGCACGTTGGCGGTTTGCAGACTGCCGGTTCGGGCGTTGAGCAGGGTCAGCGCGGTGTGGAATTCCAGCGTCTTGCCGCGCATGGCTTGCAGTTGCGCCACCGCCTTTTCGTGTGTGCCCGGCTTGCCCAGTTGCACGCCTTCGAGCAGGGCCACCTGATCGGAACCGATGATCAGGGCATCCGGATACTGCCCGGCCACGGCCTGCGCCTTGAGCACGGATAGCCGTTGCGCGGTCTCGTCCGGCGACTCGCCCGAGAGCGGGGATTCGTCGACATCGGGTGCGGCGACCTCGAACGGTATGCCCAGGCGCGCCAGGAGCTCGCGGCGGTAGGGGGAGGTGGAGGCGAGGACGAGTTTCAAGGGTGTATTTATTCCGGCTGGATTTCCACCAATACCTGGTCCGGCGTCACCACATCGCCCTTGGTGACATGGATGGCGACCACGGTGCCGGTGACGGCGGACTGGATCTCGTTTTCCATCTTCATGGCTTCGATCACCAGGACGCCATCGCCCGCCTTGACCTTTTGACCAATTTTCACCAAGACATCGACGATGCTCCCTGGCATCGCCGTGGTGACATGGCCGGCATGGGTCGGCCGCGGACGTGCCTTGGCGCCTCCTGGAGCGGCTTTCTTGCCGGCACTCGCGCGAGCGCCGGCACCGGGAGTGATCTCGATTTCATCCAGCGTTTCCACGCGCACTTCTTCAGAGACGCCGTCCACATGGACGAAGAAGGGGCGGACGTTTTCCCCTGCGTGGCCGGTGCCGCTGATGCGGATGTGGTAAGTCTCGCCATGCAGGGTGACGTTGAATTCGCTGGGGGCGAAGAACGCCGGGCAGGCCGCGGCTTCGCGTGCCTCTGGCGGCAACAGCGGCTCCGGCGTCAAGCGGCCGGCCGCGCGCTCCTGCAGAAAGGTGCGCCCCAGATCCGGGAACATGGCGTAGGTGAGCACGTCTTCGTCACACTTGGTTAGGCCTTCGGCTTCGGTGCGCAGACGGTCGATCTCATCACCGATCAGGTCGGCGGGGCGACAGGTGATGGCGTCCTGGTTACCTACGGCCAGTTTCCTGACTTGTTCGTTGACCTTGCCTGGAGCCGCGCCGTAGCGGCCGAGCAGATAGTTTTTCACTTCGTTGGTGACCGACTTGTAGCGCCCGCCGGTAAGCACATTGAGCACGGCCTGGGTGCCTACGATCTGCGAGGTGGGTGTGACCAGGGGCGGGTAGCCCAGGTCTTCGCGCACCCGCGGGATTTCCAGCATGACGTCATCCATGCGGGAGAGCGCGCCTTGTTCCTTCAACTGGTTGGTCAGGTTGGAGATCATGCCTCCTGGCACCTGGGAAACCAGGATGCGGGTGTCGACCATGCGTGCGTCCATCTCGAACTGCCAGTATTTCTTCCGCACTTCGCGAAAGTAGGCGGCGATTTCCTGGAGCAGCGGCAAGTCGAGGCCGGTGTCGTAGGCCGAGCCTTGCAAGGCGGCGACCATGCTCTCCGTGGTGGCATGACTGGCCCCTTCGGAAAACGCGGAATTGCAACAATCGATCATTTCGGCGCCGGCTTCCACGGCCTTCATGTGCACCATGGTGGAGAGGCCCGCCGTGGCGTGGCTGTGGGTGTTGATCGGCAGGTTGGTGGCGGCCTTGATGGCTCGCACCAGGTCGAATGCGGCGTAGGGGGTGAGCAGGCCGGCCATGTCCTTGATGGCGATGGAATCCACGCCCATCTCGGCCAGGGTCTGCGCCATGGTGACGAAATAGGGGATATCGTGTACAGGGCTCACGGTGTAGGAAATCGCACCCTGGGCATGTTTGCCGGCCTTTTTCACCGCTTCGATGGAGACCCGCATATTTCTGGTGTCGTTCATGGCATCGAATACGCGGAAAACGTCGACGCCGTTGTCGGCGGACTTTTGCACGAAAGCGCGCACCACGTCGTCGGCGTAGTGGCGGTAGCCCAACAGGTTCTGGCCGCGCAGCAGCATGTTGATCCGGGTGTTGGGCAGGGCGCGGCGCAGGGCTTTCAGGCGCGCCCAAGGATCTTCCTTGAGGAAACGCACACAGGCATCGAAGGTGGCTCCACCCCAGGCTTCCAGGGACCAGAAACCTGCGCGGTCGAGTTTGCCGCAGATCGGCAGCATGTCCTCGGTGCGCATGCGAGTGGCGATGAGCGACTGGTGGCCATCGCGCAGGACGAGTTCGGAGATGTGTACTTTTGTCATGGTCGTTTTCGCGGGTTACAGGGGAAGCCGCGCAGTGGCTCTCGATGCTCCCCTCGCCCGCGAGCGGGAGAGGGGCTGGGGGTGAGGGACCGGCATGGCTGCGCTGGGCGGCTGCGTGGGACGATGCGGGTGATCGGCCATGACGGTTACATGCCAAGGTGGGCGGCGATGGCAGCCGAAATGGCGGCGGCAGTCAGCTCCGGAGGGCGACGTACCGCATAGTTCAAGAGCTCCGGGTGCGCTTCCACGAAGCTGGTGTTGAAGCGTCCGCTACGGAACTCCTCGTTCTTGAGGATTTCCTTGTAGTAGGGAATCGTGGTCTTCACCCCGTAGACGACCATGTCGTCCAGGGTGCGCAGTCCTCGCGCCATCACGCCTTCCCAGTTCAGCGCCCAGACCGTGATCTTGGCGCACATCGAGTCGTAATAGGGGGGGATGACGTAGCCGGAGTAGATCGCGGCATCCGTGCGCACGCCCGGCCCCCCCGGCGCGTAGTAGCGGGAGATGCGGCCGAAGCTGGGGAGGAAGCCGTTTTGCGGGTCTTCCGCGTTGATCCGGAACTCCATCGCGAAACCGCGGTGGTGGATGTCTTCCTGCTTGTATTGCAGGGCCAGGCCGGAGGCGATGCGGATCTGTTCCTGGACGATGTCGATGCCGGTGATGGTTTCGGTGATCGTGTGTTCCACCTGGAGGCGGGTATTCATCTCCATGAAGTAAAACTGATTGTCGGTGTCGAGCAGAAATTCCACCGTGCCGGCGTTCTCGTAGCCCACGGCGCGGGCCGCGCGCACAGCAAGTCGGCCGATGTATTCGCGCTGCGCCTCGGTGAGTTGCGGCGAGGGGGCGATCTCGATCAGCTTCTGGTTGCGCCGCTGGATGGAACAGTCGCGCTCATAGAGGTGTACCGTGTTGCCGTGGGCATCGCCGATGACCTGGACTTCGATGTGCTTGGGATGGACCACGCACTTTTCGATGAAGATCTCCGGCTTGCCGAAAGCCTTGCTCGCTTCCGAGACGACGCGCTCGAAGTTCTTCATCAGGTCGGCTTCGGAATCGCAACGGCGTATGCCGCGTCCACCGCCGCCGTTGGTGGCCTTGAGCATCACCGGGTAGCCGATGCCGCCGGCCAGAACCCGTGCATCCTCGACGCTGGCCAGATTGTGGTCGGAACCGGGAATGACCGGAATCCCGGCCTTGATCATGGCCAGTCTTGCCTGGATCTTGTCCCCCATGCGCGCGATGACTTTGGGCGAGGGGCCGATGAAGCGGATGCCGCGACGCGCGCACACCTCCGCCAGGACCGGGTTTTCCGAGAGGAAACCATAGCCCGGGTGGAGTGCGTCGCAGCCCGAGGCCACGGCCAGGTTAACGATGTTGTGGGCATTGAGGTAGCCCACGACCGGGTCGGAACCGATGTTGTAGGCCTCGTCCGCTTTCTTTACATGCAAGGCGCTGCGATCGGCGTCGGTGTAGATGGCCACCGATTTGATGCCTAGTTCCTTGCAGGCGCGCACGATGCGAACCGCGATTTCACCCCGGTTGGCAATGAGTATCTTGCGAATCACGCTGTAGACGTTTTTGACATTGGAAGCGCTACACAATATCATTATCGGCTTATGTCTGCACAGACCGTGATGGATCCCATTCGTTTTGCCCGCGAGGCTGGCAGCCTTGGGGGCGAGTTCGCCCTGGCGGAGGTGGATCGTTTGCGGGATGAGTTGGCGGAGGAGGGCGGGTTGGTTACCTATCGCCTGGTAGGCGCGCTGGTGGGGGGACGTCCCGCCTTGCGCTTGCATATCGATGCGAATCCGACTCTGCGCTGCCAGCGCTGTCTCGGTCCCTATGTTCATCCTCTGCGGCTCGATGGGGTGATTTTTCTCGCCCGTAACGACGCGGAAATGGAACGCTGGGAGAACATCGATCCTTTGCTGGATGTGATCGTGGCCGTGGAGCACATGGATGTGCGATTGCTGGTCGAAGATGAAATTTTACTGAGCCTGCCGGTAGTGCCTCGACACGAGGAAGACTGCCTGCGGCATGACGATGTATTAGGAGAGTACTGATGGCTGTACAACAAAACAAAAAATCCCCTTCCAAGCGTGGCATGCACCGCGCCCATGATTTTCTCACCGTTCCCGGCACTGCCGTGGAGCCGACCACGGGTGAGACCCATCTGCGTCACCACATCAGCCCCAACGGTTTCTACCGTGGCCGCAAGGTGATCAATACCAAGAGCGACAACAGTTGATTCGACCCAAAAGCCAACTCCGTCCCTAGCGGTCCCGGATAAATGGGTGGGTGTGGCCGTTCGGGCGGATTGTCTGCGTATGCGTGAAATCACGATAGCCATCGATGCCATGGGGGGGGATCACGGTCCTCATGTCACTGTCAAGGCAGCTTTGAACATCCTGCACCGCGAAGACGATGTCAATATCGTCCTGGTCGGTCTGGAAGACGCGGTCAACGCGGAACTGAAATTGCGCCGGGTGCAGGTGGGCACGCGCCTGCGCGTTCATCACGCTTCCGAAGTGGTCAAGATGGACGACTCCTTGTCCGTCGCGCTGCGCAGCAAGAAGGATTCCTCGATGCGGGTGACCGCAGACCTGGTCAAGCGTGGCGAGGCGGATGCCGGGGTTTCCGCAGGCAATACCGGCGCCCTCATGGCGGTTTCCCGCTTTGTCCTGAAGACGCTGCCAGGAATCGATCGCCCCGCCATCGCATCGACCCTGCCATCGCATCCCGGCAGCACTTATATGCTCGACTTGGGCGCCAATGTCGATTGCACGGCGCAAAACCTGTTGCAGTTCGGCATCATGGGCTCGGCGCTGTGCGCGGCGATCGAACACAAGGAGCGGCCCAGCGTCGGCTTGCTCAACGTCGGCGAGGAAGACATCAAGGGCAATGATGTTGCCAAGGAGGCCGGAGAACTGCTCAGGTCCAGCGGGCTCAACTTCTACGGCAATGTTGGAGGCGACGATATCTTCAAGGGCACGGTGGATGTGGTGGTCTGCGATGGTTTCGTCGGCAATGTCGCACTGAAATCCTCTGAAGGCCTGGCCAAATTGATCGCCGAGGTCTTGCGCCGGGAATTCAAACGGAGCCTGTTTACGCGCATGGCTGGTTTGATCGCGCTTCCTGTGATCCGCGCCTTCAAGCGCAAGATGGACCCGCGTCGCTACAACGGCGCCAGCTTGCTGGGACTGAACGGCGTCATCATCAAGAGCCACGGATCGGCCGACGTATTCGCCTTCGAGCAGGCCATCCTCAAGGCGGTGGAAGAGGTTCGCGGCGGCCTGCTACGCCGCATCGCCGATCAGGTCGGCGCCCACCAGGCAGCCGAAGGAGAGCTTGTTTGAGAGGAGAAGCAGCTTGAGTCATGCCCGCATCATCGGCACCGGCAGTTATCTGCCCGACCATGTCCTGACCAACGAAGACCTGGAGGTGCGGGTGGACACCACCAGCGCCTGGATATTCGATCGCACCGGGATACGCGAACGCCACATCGCCGCGGAAGATGAATTCACCAGCGACCTGGCGCTGCATGCGGCGCGGCGGGCGATCGAGGCGGCCGGGATCGATGCGGACGAAATCGGCCTGATCGTCGTCGCCACCACTACGCCGGACCGGATTTTTCCCAGCACCGCCTGCAAATTGCAGGCCAAACTGGGCATCGTCAACGGTTGCCCTGCCCTCGATGTGCAGGCGGTATGCAGCGGTTTCGTCTACGCGGTGTCGATTGCGGATCAATTCATCCGCTCAGGCCAGGTGAAGTGCGCCCTGGTGGTGGGCGCGGAGACGCTCTCGCGCATCACCGACTGGAGCGACCGCGGCAACTGCATACTCTGGGGAGATGGTGCGGGTGCCGTGGTGCTGCAGGCCTCTGAAAGCCACGGCATTATCAACACCCATCTGCATGCCGACGGGCGCTACGAAGACCTGCTCTACGTGGATGGTGGCGTCTCGCGCAGGACCGAGGGGCCGGCTTATATGCGCATGGCCGGCAACGCCGTGTTCAAGATGGCGGTCAAGACGCTCGACGCCATCGTCGACGAGACCCTGGCTGCGAATGGTCTGGAGAAAAGCGATGTCGACTGGCTGGTGCCTCACCAGGCGAATATTCGCATCATCCAGGCTACCGCCAGGAAATTGGGTATGAGCATGGATAAGGTGATCGTCACCGTCGCCGGCCACGGCAATACCTCCGCCGCCTCCGTGCCGCTGGCCCTGGATGTTGCCGTGCGCGACGGCCGGATCAAGCCTGGCGAACTGGTGCTGATGGAAGCCTTCGGCGGCGGTTTCACCTGGGGCTCGGTGCTGGTGAGGATGTAAAGGCAGGCTCAAAGTTCAAGATGCCTACCCCCTATCCTATCCACTAGTCCCTTGCGTCTTATCGAGGAGTATTGATGAAATTCGCCTTCGTATTCCCCGGCCAGGGCTCGCAGTCGGTGGCCATGATGGCAGCCTATGGCGACGAGCCGCTGCTGCGCGACACCTTCGCCGAGGCCTCCGCCGTGCTGGGCTTCGATCTCTGGACCATGGTGTCTGATGGTCCGGCCGAGATTCTGAATCAGACGGTGAATACCCAGCCGGCCATGCTCGCTGCCGGGGTGTCGCTCTATCGCCTCTGGCTGGCGCGAGGTGGTGCAGCACCCGCGCTCATGGCGGGTCACAGTCTGGGCGAATACACGGCGCTGACCTGTGCCGGTGGGATCGATTTCGCCGATGCCATTCGCCTGGTGCGTCTGCGCGCCGAAGCCATGCAATCCGCAGTGCCGGAAGGGGTCGGCGCCATGGCGGCGATACTCGGCCTGGATGACGCCGGAGTGCGCGCGGTATGTGCCGAGGCGGCCCAGGGCGAGGTGCTGGAGGCGGTCAACTTCAATTCGCCCGGCCAGGTGGTGATCGCCGGCGACAAGGCTGCGGTTCTGCGCGGCATGGTGCAGGCCAGGGAGCGGGGTGCCAAGCGCGCCCTGGCGCTGTCGGTCTCCGTGCCCTCGCACTGCGCCTTGATGAAACCTGCGGCCGAGAAACTGCGCGCGGCGCTGGCCGGGATCGAAATCCGCGTACCGGCCGTGCCCGTGATCCACAATGTCGATGTCGCCGCCCACGCCGACGCCGACGCGATACGCGATGCGCTGGCGAGGCAATTGTTCAGCCCGGTACGCTGGGTGGAGTCCATGTTCGCACTGCGGGATGCGGGTGTGCGGTTGATCGCCGAATGCGGCCCGGGAAAAGTCCTGGCCGGCCTCAACAAGCGCACCCTCGACATCCCCACGCTGGCTATGGCGGACGCCGCCGCGTTGGCAGATGTGCTCGCCAGATCCGTAGATCCCCTCACCCCCAGCCCCTCTCCCGTGCGCGGGCGAGGGGAGTAAACGGAGAAAGCAATGGACGGAAAGATCGCTCTGGTGACCGGCGCCTCGCGCGGCATAGGCCAGGCCATCCTGCATGAACTCGCCCGCCGTGGCGCTTTTGTCATCGGCACCGCCACCAGCGAATCCGGTGCCACGGCCATCGCCGCCGCGCTGGCCGCCTCCGACATGAAGGGCGAAGGCCTGATGCTCGACGTCACCGACGCGGCGGGCGTGACGGCCAGCATCGATGGCCTGCTCGCCCGGCATGGTCGCATCGACATCCTGGTCAACAACGCCGGCATCACCCGCGACAATCTGTTGATGCGCATGAAGGACGAGGAGTGGGATGCCATCCTGGAAACCAACCTGACTTCGGTGTTCCGTCTTTCCCGCGCCGTGCTGCGGCCCATGATGAAGGCCCGTTACGGTCGCATCATCGGCATCGCCTCGGTGGTGGGGGTCTCGGGAAACGCCGGTCAGGTGAACTATGCCGCGGCCAAGGCCGGCATGATTGGTTTTTCCAAATCTCTGGCTCAGGAGGTCGGCAGTCGCGGCATTACGGTAAACTGCGTGGCCCCGGGTTTCATCGACACCGACATGACTCGCTCCCTGCCTGACGCTGCGCGCCAGAAACTCCTGGAGCGCATCCCCCTCGGCAAGTTGGGAACCCCGGAAGATATCGCCCATGCGGTGGCCTACCTGGCCTCCAGTGGGGCTTGCTATGTGACGGGCGCCACCCTGCATGTCAATGGCGGGCTGTACATGGACTGAATGCTTTTCCAGGTAAATCGTGGTCGTCTGATTTTTTTTGTTGGGGGTTTGCTAGAATTCCCCCGCCTTTATGCTAACGGAGTTTTCTGATGAGTGATATTGAAGAGCGTGTCAAGAAGATCGTTGCCGAGCAGTTGGGCGCGAATGAAGCCGATGTGAAGCTGGATTCTTCCTTTGTCGACGACTTGGGCGCTGACTCGCTCGATACCGTGGAACTGGTGATGGCTCTCGAAGAGGAATTTGAATGTGAAATTCCCGACGAGGACGCCGAGAAGATCACCACCGTGCAGCAGGCTGTTGATTACATCAACGCGCACAACAAGTAAGAAGTAGTTCGAGTACCGGGACGGGCCCAGGGCCTGTCCCCCATTTTCTGGGCTGGCTATGGTTTTCCGCAACACCCAATCCTCTGAGGAGTGCACAAGTGTCTAGGCGCAGAGTCGTAGTCACCGGTCTTGGTATCATTTCTCCGGTGGGCAACCGTGTGGATGAAGCCTGGAGCAATCTTGTGGCAGGCCGCTCCGGTATCACCCGCATCAGCCGTTTCGATGCATCGGCCTTCTCCGTCCAGATCGCGGGTGAAGTGAAGGATTTCGACCTGGGCAAGTACCTGTCGCCCAAGGATGCCCGGCGCATGGATGTCTTCATCCACTATGGCATGGCCGCAGCGATCGACGCCTTCAAGGATAGCGGACTGATCGTGACCGACGCCAACCGCGAGCGCATGGGAGTCAACATCGGCTCCGGCATCGGCGGCCTGCCGATGATCGAGGAAACCCACAAGACCTATTTGGAACACGGGCCGCGCAAGATCTCGCCTTTCTTTATCCCGGCGACCATCAGCAACATGATTTCCGGCCACCTCTCCATCCTCTATGGCCTGCAAGGCCCGAATGTCGCCATGGTCACGGCCTGCTCCACCGGCACCCATGCCATCGGCGAGGCCGGACGCATGATCGAGTATGGCGAAGCCGACGTGATGGTCGCGGGCGGTGCTGAATCCTGCATCTGCCCACTGGCCGTGGGTGGTTTCGCGGCGGCACGCGCACTTTCCACTCGTAACGATGATCCCGCAGCGGCCAGCCGTCCCTGGGACAAGGGACGCGATGGTTTCGTCCTGGGCGAGGGCGCGGGCGTCATGGTTCTGGAAGAATATGAACACGCCAGGGCGCGCGGTGCCCGCATTTATTGCGAGTTGGTCGGCTATGGCAAGAGCGCGGACGCCAACCACATGACCGCGCCGGTCGAGGATGGATCGGGGGCGGCTCGCTGCATGCACAACGCCTTGAAGAATGCCGGCTTGAATCCCGACCAGATCGACTACATCAACGCACACGGAACCTCCACCCCCCTGGGCGATCTGGCCGAGACCAAGGCGGTAAAACTGGCTCTGGGGTCGCATGCCAGCCGCGTGATGGTCAGCTCCAGCAAGTCCATGACGGGCCACCTGTTGGGCGCGGCCGGTGGTGTCGAGGCGGTATTCTCGGTGCTGGCCCTGGCGCATCAGGTCGTGCCGCCGACCATTAACCTCGATGAGCCGGACGTGGGTTGCGATCTCGATTACGTGCCCAACACGGCGCGCGCGGCTCGGGTGAACGTGGCCTTGTCCAACTCCTTCGGTTTCGGCGGCACCAACGGCACTCTCATCTTCGCCCGGACTTGAGCGCGTTCTGCCTTGTCAATGGAGTCGTGGGGGCCGGGCTCGACCCGCTGGATCGTGGCTTGCACTACGGCGACGGAGTTTTTCGCAGCCTGCGCGTGTCCGGGGGGCGGCCATGCCTCTGGGAGGAACAACTGGATCGGTTCGCCGTCGATGCCGCGCGCCTGGGTCTGGATTTCCCCGAAGCCTCGCTCTGGCGGAGGGACTTGGCGCAACTGGAAGCCAGCCTCGCCGGCGGCGTACTCAAGTTGCTCCTGACCCGTGGCGGCGGGCAGCGCGGTTATCGGCTGCCTGACGCGCCCAAGCCTTGCCGCATGCTGATCTATGATCCCGCGCCCCCGCAGAGTGATGCCTGGCCCATGGCCGGCCTCAACTTGCGCCTGTGCGAGCTTCGCCTGGGGGCACAGCCCCGGCTGGCAGGCGTCAAACACCTCAACCGCCTGGAAAACGTCCTGGCGCGGGCCGAATGGAATGACCCCGCCATCCATGAGGGCCTGCTGCGCGACGAAGCGGGTCGAGTGATCTCGGGCGTCATGAGCAATGTCTTGTTCTGGAGGGGGGATTGTCTCTGCACCCCGTGTCTGGACCGCTGTGGCGTGGCCGGGTTGACACGCGCGCGCCTGATGCGGCGGGCTGCCGCCGCCGGCTATGCCGTCCGGGAAAGTGAATTCGGTCTGGACGAGGTGCTCGCGGCGGACGAGCTCATGGTGTGCAATAGCGTGATCGGCCTGCATCGCGTCGCCAGCCTGGGCGAACACACCTGGTCTGTTCCCGCAATCAGCACGCAACTTCGAACCCTGCTCGATGCTTAAAGGTACTTTCAGTCTCGCCATTCTCTTGCTGCTATGCGCGGCGGCCTGGCTGGCCTGGTATGCCACTTCACCCATGCCAGGCGGGCCTTATCCCTTGGCCTTCTCGGTGGAGCGGGGTAGTTCGCTGAAGGCCGCCGCGCACGACATGGCGCAGGCCGGTGTGTTGCGGCGGCCCTGGGCTTTCGTCTTGCTGGCCCGCTTTCGGGGGGCTGCGGCCGAGGTCAAGGCGGGCAGTTACGCCTTGAACGCCCCCACCACGCCACTGGGACTGTTGCGCAAGATCACGGCCGGCGAGACCGTGCTGGGCAAGCTGACCGTGCCCGAGGGCTGGACTTTCGCCGAGATGCGCCGCGCCCTGGACGCTCACCCTGGTTTGCGCCACGACAGCACAGGCATGGACGAGGCCCGTTTGCTGGCGGCCATCGGCGCCAGGGAGCAGCAGGCGGAGGGTCGTTTCTTCCCGGATACCTATTTCTTCGATCCAGGCAGCTCCGATCTCGCTCTCTACAAGCGCGCCTACGCCGCCATGCGCCGACAACTCGATGCCGCCTGGGCGACGCGTGCCCCCGGGTTGCCTTACCAAACGCCGGACCAGGCCTTGACCATGGCGTCCCTCGTCGAGCGGGAAACCGGCGCGCCGGAAGAGCGGCCTCTGATCGCTTCGGTCTTCATCAATCGTTTGCGTCTGGGCATGCGCTTGCAGACCGATCCTAGCGTCATCTACGGGCTGGGAGCGCGTTATGACGGCAGCCTGCACAAGGCGGACTTGCTGGCCGACACGCCGTTCAATACCTACACGAGGGCGGGGCTGCCACCCACACCGATTGCCCTGCCGGGCGTGGCTGCGCTCTACGCGGCGCTGAATCCGGATACCAGCCGGGCGCTGTATTTCGTCGCCCGTGGCGCTGGCCATCACGCGTTCTCCAACGATCTCGATGCGCACAATCGCGCGGTCAACCGCTATGTGAGGGGGCGCTGATGTCAGGTCTGTTCCTTACGCTGGAGGGGGTCGATGGCGCCGGCAAGAGCAGTCATCTGGACTGGCTGGCGGATTGGTTCCGTGCGCGCGGCCGGGTGGTTCGCCAGACTCGTGAGCCCGGTGGCACGCCCCTGGGAGAGAGCCTGCGCGGGATCGTCCTGCACCAGGCCATGGCGGCCGAGACCGAAGCCCTGGTGATGTTTGCGGCCCGCTGCGAACACCTCGATCGGGTCATCCGCCCCGCCCTGGCTGCGGGGGAGGTCGTCATCTCCGACCGTTTTACCGATGCCAGCTTCGCCTACCAGTGCGGTGGTCGCGGCCTGCCCGAGGCGCGTCTGGAAGTGCTGGAGAACTGGGTACAGGGCGACTTGCAACCCGACCTCACCTTGTTGTTCGACGTGCCCAACGAAATCGCAGCGGCACGCCTGGCTAACGCCCGCGAACCCGACCGCTTCGAACGTGAGCAGGGCGAATTCCACGCACGGGTGCGTGCTGCCTACCTGCGCCGCGCCGACATGCACCCGCGGCGTATCCGCGTGGTCGATGCCAGCCGCAGCATAGACTCCGTGCGCGCCCAGTTGGCCGGGATACTGGAGAAGTTGGCGTGATCCATCCCTGGAATCTCGGGCTGTTCCGGCAACTCGGCGCCGACCCGGAACACATGCCGCATGCCGTGCTGTTACATGGGCCAGCGGGCGTGGGAAAACTTGACCTCGCCGTCGAATTTGCGCGCTGGACCTTGTGTCAGCAGCCCGGGCAGGACGCCGCCTGCGGTCTTTGCGATGCCTGCAACTGGTTCGATCAGGGCAACCATCCCGATTTCCGCCGGGTGGAGCCCATGGAAGCGGATGCCGAAGAGGCCGATGCTGCAGACGCCGCGCCGGCCAAGAAGGCGCCGAAGAAAGGCAGCCGGGTCATCAAGGTCGTAGCGATCCGGGAAATCGGCGAATTCCTCAGCCTCAGCGCGCATCGCGGCGGTTGGCGGGTAGCGCTGATTCAACCGGCCG
>CAISDD010000044.1 GCA_903883985.1 uncultured Pseudomonadota bacterium
ACTCGACTACTGTGCATGTCAGGAAATGCGGCTTATCCGGTTCCAGGATGACGTATCGGCTTCGGCTCATGGCCTTGCTCTAGGTCGGGACGCTGGAGCGTCCAAAACTGCGTTCCCACGCTGGAGCGTGGGAACGATAAATATAAATTTACCCTGCGCTATAACCCGCCCCCCTGACGCAGCACCTGAACGGGAACGGCGACCACACGCCAGCCGAGTGGGTCGGGTTAGCGCAGCGCAACCCGAAATTGTGCCCTCAGAACGGCGCCGCGCTGCGGAAGGTGAGCGGCTCGCCGCTCGCAGGATGCGCCAGACAGAGCTCACAGGCATGCAGCAACAGCCGCCCGGCTCGGGCCTGTGCGGCGGGTGAGGCATAGAGGGTGTCGCCTATGATGGGGTGGCTGATCGCTTGCAGATGCACGCGCAATTGGTGAGATCGTCCGGTGACCGGCTCCAGGTCCACTCGGGTGGCGGGTGCGCCGCCCAGTTCGAAGCTGGGATAGGGGCGCCAGCGGGTGAGGCTGGGCTTGCCGGCCAGATGGTCGACGATATGCCGTGGCCGGTTCGGCCAGTCCAGGTTCAGCGGCAGGTCCACCAGGCCCCAGCCGTCTTCGGTGACCGGCGCCGCCTCCAGCGCGCCATCGACCACGGCGACGTAGCGTTTGTGCACTTCGCGCGCGGCAAAGGCGCGGTTGAGGGCGCGCTGCGCCGCTATCCCGCGCGCCAGCACCATGATCCCGGAGGTATCAAAATCCAGTCGATGCACGACCAGGGCATCGGGCCAGATCGCCTGGACTCGCGCCGAGAGACAGTCCTGCTTCTCCGGGCCGCGTCCGGGCACGGCCAGCAAGCCGCTGGGTTTGATGCAGACGAGAAGGGCACTGTCCTGGTAGAGGAATTCCATCGTTGACGGGTGTGAATTGAAATCCCCAGGATTATGAACGTCTTCCACCCCGCCTGTTTCCGCCATATCGGCGGCCGGCATGGGTAAAATCCAGCTTCCTTGCGTTTTTCAGGTGCTCTTATGTTTTCCGCTGCCCAGACCCTTAGCCAGACCGATCCAGAACTCTGGTCCGCCATCCAGAGCGAAGCCCTGCGCCAGGAAGCGCATATCGAGCTCATCGCCTCGGAGAATTACACCAGTCCCGCAGTCATGCAGGCGCAAGGCTCGCTGCTGACCAACAAGTATGCGGAAGGCTATCCGGGCAAGCGCTACTACGGCGGCTGCGAATGGGTGGATGTCGCCGAGCAGTTGGCGATCGACCGGGTGAAGAAGCTGTTCGGCGCGGATACGCCCAACTACGCCGCCAACGTCCAGCCCAACTCCGGCTCGCAGGCCAACCAGGCGGTCCTGATGGCTTTCTGCAAACCCGGCGACACCATCATGGGCATGAGCCTGGCCGAAGGCGGCCACCTCACCCACGGCATGAAGCTCAACATGTCCGGCAAGTGGTTCAACGTGGTGGCCTATGGCCTCAACGCCCAGGAGGAAATCGACTACGACGCGATGGAGGCGCGCGCGCGCGAACACAAGCCGCGCCTGATCATCGCCGGCGCCTCCGCCTATGCGCTGCGCATCGACTTCGCCCGCTTTGCCCGCGTGGCCCGTGAGATCGGCGCCATCTTCATGGTGGACATGGCGCACTACGCCGGCCTCATCGCCGCCGGCGTCTACCCTAACCCGGTGCCGCACGCCGATGTGGTCACCTCCACCACCCACAAGACCTTGCGTGGCCCGCGCGGGGGCATCATATTGATGAAGGCCGAGCACGAGAAGGCGATCAATTCCGCCATCTTCCCCGGCCTGCAAGGCGGTCCGCTGATGCACGTCATCGCCGGCAAGGCCGTGGCCTTCAAGGAGGCGGGAACCAAGGAATTCAAACACTACCAGGAGCAAGTGCTGGCCAACGCCCTGGTCATGTGCAAGGTGCTCGCCGGACGCGGCTTGCGCATCGTCTCCGGTCGCACCGAAAGCCATCTGTTCCTGGTGGACTTGCAAGCCAAGAACCTCACCGGCCGTGACGCCGAAGCCGCCCTGGGCCGTGCCCACATCACGGTGAACAAGAACGCCATCCCCAACGACCCGCAGAAGCCCTTCGTCACCAGCGGCATCCGCATCGGCACCCCGGCCATGACCACACGCGGTTTCATGGAGCTGGAAGCCGAGAAGCTGGCCCACCTTGTCGCCGACGTGCTCGATGCGCCCGATGACCCGGCCGTGACCGCGCACGTGAAGGCCGAGGTCGCGAAGCTGACGGCGGCGTTTCCGGTGTACGGCAAGTGAATAGGGCCAGTCGCGCCACGCTACTCGGCACATGAAATGCCCTTTCTGTGGTGCCAGTGACACCCAGGTGGTGGAGACTCGGCTGGTCGAGGAGGGGCTGTCTGTGCGCCGTCGCCGCCGCTGCGTCGGCTGCGACAAACGTTTCACCACGTTTGAAAACGCCGACGTGCGTCTGCCCCAGGTGATCAAGGGCAATGGCATACGCGAGGAATTCTCCGAGACCAAGTTGCGCGAAGGTTTTCGCCGCGCCTTGCACAAACGTCCCGTTTCCGCCGATCTGGTGGACGAGGCCGTCGCCCGCATCCGCCAGAATCTCCTGACCCGCGGCGAACGGGAGCTTCCCTCGCGCGAGATCGGCGAGATGGTCATGGATGCGCTCTACCGCCTCGACAAGGTCGCCTATATCCGCTTCGCCTCGATCTATCGCAGCTTCCAGGGCGTGGACGACTTCCGCGACGTGATCAGCCGCATCCGCGAAGGCGGCAAGCTCGATGAGTAATTTCAGCGCCGCCGACCATGGCCACATGGCGCGAGCCCTGCGCCTGGCCGAACGCGGGCTGTACACCACGACGCCAAATCCCCGTGTTGGCTGCGTCCTGGTCAATGAGGGCGCCTTCGTGGGGGAAGGCTGGCACGCTCGCGCGGGAGAGCCCCATGCCGAGGTGCATGCCCTGCGTGCTGCGGGCGAGTTGGCGCGCGGCGCCACCGCCTATGTCACGCTAGAGCCATGCAGTCATCACGGCCGCACCCCGCCCTGCGCCAACGCCCTGATCGACGCCGGCGTGACGCGCGTGGTGGCGGCGATGCGCGACCCGAATCCGCAAGTCGCGGGCGCTGGCATCAGCCTGTTGACGCTGGCCGGCATCAGGGTCGAAGTTGGCTTGCTGGAGGCACAGGCGCGCGAACTCAACCTGGGCTTCATCGCCCGCATGACGCGCGGCCGGCCCTGGCTGCGCATCAAGACTGCCTCCAGCCTGGATGGCGGCACCGCACTCGCCAATGGCGTGTCGATGTGGATCACAGGCTCCCCCGCGCGCGCCGACGTGCAAGCCTGGCGTGCCCGAGCCTGCGCCATCCTCACCGGGGTGGGCACCGTCCTGGCGGACGACCCGAGGATGAACGTGCGCGACATCGACACCCCCAGGCAACCGCTGAAGATCATCGTCGACAGCCATCTGCGCACCCCACCCTCGGCGCAAATCCTGCATGGCCCCACACTGATCGCCTGCGCGCAGGTCGACGCGGTGCGACGCGCGGCACTCGAAGACGCGGGCGCGGAAGTACTTTGCATTCCCGGGCCGAATGGTCGCGTAGGCTTGTCCGCCCTGATCGGCGTCCTCGCTCTGCGCGGCCTCAACGAAATCCATGTCGAAGCCGGTGCCACCCTCAATGGCGCGCTCCTCGAAGCCGGCTTGGTGGATGAATGGATCGCCTACCTGGCTCCGGTAATCCTGGGCGACACCGCGCGCGGGGTGTTCTCCTTGCCGCCGATGACGGACATGGCCGCTCGCCCGACCTTCAGTCTTCAAGACAGCCGCCAGGTCGGCGGCGATCTGCGCCTGAGCCTGCGCCCGGTAGTGGGGTAGCGAGCGCGTAGGGCGGAATGCCGTTTATTCCGCCATCCAAACCCGACCACCGCACCCAACCCCGTAGCCAGGTTAGCGGCGGGCGTGGAACCGTTTCAGCCATGCGGCGGAATAAACAACATTCCGACCTACGCTGGCTGGAGAGCCCTTCGCGGGAAAGCCGCACACCGGGTTCGAAGGGAGGGGATGGCGAGCGCCGTTCCCTACCCCCTATCCAATCTATTTTACCAGGCGAAAAACGAGGCATGCGGCCATCATACCACGACTTCCAGGCCTCGCCTTTGCACCAAGTGCAGCAGCTTGAGTGCCGTGCCAGTCGGTTTCTTCTGACCAATCTCCCACTTCTGAACTGTCGAAAGACTGGTGTTTAGCAACGCGGCAAAGACGGCCTGGCTAACCCGCGAAGTCTCGCGGATATGTTTGATTTGTGCTGGTTCCAACGGCGTAATAGGCGGCAAGCACAGACGGTCAAATTCGCGCAGTGTGACCTGATCCATCACGCCTGCCTTATGCAGCCCATTCGCCGTGTCGTGAACGGCTTCAAGAATCAATGATTTCGTCTTGCGCATCGCACTCTACCTCCATTAACTCACCGGCTTCCTGTGCCTTGCCAAGCTCCTGAGTCGTCAGCGACAACAGGTGGTCAGCCAACTTCTTCAAGGCGTCTTCTTCATCCTTGGCGATGTTGCTGCGCTCGTTTTTGGGAAAACCGTACACGAACACCCAACGTCCGCCCCTGTTCGTGGCTACCAGCGTGCGAAAGCCGCCACGTTTCCCCTGCCCTGGCCGCCCGATTCGTTTTTTCAGCAGCCCGCCGCCAAGGTCGGCGTCACACACTCCCGCCATCATCTCGCGCACCGCCGCGCAGAGGCAGGGCGTGGTCAGTCCTTCCTTGTGAGCCCAACGGTCAAACCATTTGCATATAAAATCACTACGTCCCATCTCCACCGTTAAAACATAGGACTAGGTGCTATGTGTGGCAAGCCAGATCTAAAACATCCGAGCGGTGATTTCCCCTCCACGAGCTGGGATGGAAGGACCCGCGACGCATCGAGTACGGTAACAAATACACGCTTCATGGTACGTAAGGGTAACGCAGCAGAAATGATGGGCTGGTGGTTGACAATGACCGAAACCGATGGTGGCGCCGTTGCCAGTGTGGACATCGGGCGTAACCGCGACAGGATGGTGGATGAAGGGTAGGGCAGCGATGTTGATCAACTGCTGGCGGGCGCGGTCCTCGAACTCATCCGTCCAGATGGCTTACCACAGTGCTCCCTCACCCTGCCCTCTCCAGAAGGGAGAGGGTTCCACCCCCTTCCCCCTCCGGGGGAAGGGCCGGGGATGAGGGCCTGCGCCGGCAGCTTAATGAAGGCAAGTTACGCGACATTACTTATGAGTGAGCAGAGGCCCAACCCATCCATCAACACGGACTGACGCGATAAAGCCGCTTGCTGCTGATGAGACCGGCTTGGCAGACTTCCCGGAAGAGTACCCTTGGCCCCTACGTGGCGAAGTTCTGGCCGACGGGTGGTTTCCAGGCTAAGCGTTTACCGTGCAAGCAAGGTAGGGCGGAAAAGCGGTTTTTCGCGCCTTCCGCCGGATGTTAGTCATTCGGCGGATAACGCCGGCAAAATGCCGCCGGCTAATCCGTCCTACGCGGGCTACGCTGGCTCGCCGGACGAAAAAAAGGCCGCTTGCGCGGCCCCTGGTCACCGGAACGACAGGTTTCAGCCCACGTTGTTGCGGCGAGCGGCAAAGGCTACCAGACCCAGACCGGCCAGCATCAGCGCGTAGGACTCGGGTTCGGGAACAGGAGTGACCGCCACGGCGTTCATCGCGACGCTGTATGTACCGCCGTTGAACCCGGTAAATAAGCCCAGATCACGATCGACGGTGTTGCTCACACCGCTCGGAGTGCCCGTGATGAGCAGTTCATAGTTGCCGGCGATCAGACTGTGGACCGTCTGGGAAAGATTTCCGGCGGAGAAGGTGGGTGCGGCGCCAGTCAGAGTCCAGGAGAACAGAGGGCCGGAAACGCCGACCTTAACCAGGCTGACGCTATACAGGCTGATGTCCTTGGTCGCGATGAGAAGAGCAAGGCCATCCCCCTGAGAACCAAAAGCGCTATCCGTGGGCGAGGTGTTGCTCGACGATTGATTGGTCACGGACAGTGACAGGTTAGGCATGCTGCTGGAGATGCCGAAGTTGAACGTGTCCGTGAACATGGGCGCCTGGTTTCCGAGCTGATCGCCCTGGTAATCGACGGACTGGTAATACTGCGTGCTGCCGAGTACGCCGGCACTGAATATCTGATCGGCCAGTGCAATGTGGCTAGCGGTGAGAGCGAAACCGGCTACGAAGGCCAACCGGGTAAGTTTGTTGAGTGTGAGTTTCATTTAATTTCTCCGTATCCGTTGGTCAGTTTTGTACTTTGCGGCGGCGAGCGACGAAACCAACCAGTGCCAGGCCGGACAGCATCAGCGCGAGGGATTCCGGCTCGGGCACAGGCACGGGCACCGCATTGATCGAGAAGGCGTACTGACCGCCGGCGGAAGAGGTCGAAATGTGGGAGCCGGACAGTATGGTCGGGCTGATGACGCCAGCGACCACGCCGTAGTAGCCGCTCGTGATGGTGCCGGTGGTCTTGCCGGTGAGCGTGACCGAGTAAATACCCGCAGCCAGATATTGCAGTTCAGTCAGGCTGTTCAGAGACAGGTTACTCGAGTCTCCGAAGGTGTTGAGGGTGGCGCCGCCCGAATTCTTGATCACGGCTTTCAGGTCGCCGATGTTGTACTGCGTCGTGGTTATTTTGACGTTCGTATGTGCCGCGTTGTAGGCATACACGGTGCTCGAAGCGGTGTTGCCGGACACGGAGAACGCAACCTTCTCATTTGCACCGATGCTGAAGTTGAAGGTGTCCATGAAGGAGGTGGAGGCGGACCCGGTGGTGAGTGCGTAACTGATGCTCGTGTTGACCTGGGTGGCGGTCAGCAGGCCGTCGGCGAAACTCGCCGTGGTGCCGTTGCTGGCGGTTGACAAGGCCGCCCGACTGGCCGTGAGTAGTCCGTAGGTGGTGTTGGCCGATGCGCTGGCCGCGACACCCAGCGCCAGGACCGCTGCGGCGATGATGTTCATGTTTTTCATGGGGACTCCAAGTAGGTTGGTGATGAATTTCTATTGCAAGGCGCCCAGTCTTCCACTCGGCGTATGCAAATATAAAGCAAGCATCGTGCCAGCCGTGCCTTGCCTTCTTAATATCCACATTGATTCAGTAGGTTAACCACTTACACGCCCCGCCCAGCGCGCCCGCCCAGATCGAGAAATCTCGAATGTGTAAAAAATCTCGACACTTCATCGAGTTGTCATGACACACCGGGGGAACGATTTTGTGGCCTTCCCGCTCACTTGGATCGAGGAAATGCGTCTAAAAACAGCTAACTCATTGATTGTTGGTTGGCGACACAGTGCAAACCACTGTAAGAAATCCCGACAAAATGCAGAGAATTCCCTAGTCGCGCCAATAGGGTAGGCGAAAACCGGGTAGTCGTTCGCCGCTACCGTTGCTAGCACACCCCACCACAGCAAGGTAGCAAGGTAGCAAGGTAGGGCGGAAAAGCGGTTTTTCGCGCCTTCCGCCGGATGTTAGTCATTTGGCGGATAACGCCGGCAAGAAGACGCCGGCTCATCCGCCCTACGCGGGCTCAACGGCTGTTGTTGAGCGTACAGGAGACTATCATTTTTTATTCGTGACGGCAGGGCATCGGCCAATGCGG
>CAISDD010000045.1 GCA_903883985.1 uncultured Pseudomonadota bacterium
CGTGCCATCTTGAACCGCCATCATCGAATGCTTATGACACCTCGCGCGCCAGACGACAAAAAACCCGGCACGGTGCCGGGTGTTCAGCCTGGCCTGCCTTCATCTGGACGCCGAAGCCGGCTCAGCTTGGCCTGAGCGGTTAACAAATGCTTTTCTTGTTAAGCATTTCTGTAAACCAGTTCTGTTAAGCATTTCTGTAAACCGTCCCTTTTCTTGGCGACCACTTTGGCTACCGCCGTTTGGCTACCAACAAATATTTTGGTTTCGGGTGTTGGTTCGTGTGCGTCAGACATTTTATAGATGGGAAGTGTTGGCACGAAACATGCTTCATTTTACACTAGCAATATACGTGCCATGATTCTTAACTATCACAATTTGTGATGGTTGCCAGGTAAGGTTTTTTAGGTTTTCGCAACCAATAACGCCCGCAATCCATCCCGATCAGTCCGGGCGGCCTGGTACATCAGCCTCAGGTCATCGTCGTCAAACGCGTATCGGCTGGACTGCACCTGGATCATATCCATCAGGTCGTCAGGAATCGACGCCAGCCAGGCCGGACAGGTAGCGCCCTTGTCAGGCCCGTAGAAGATCACGCCAGGCAGATCAGACAATCCGGCCTTGACCGGCTCACCGCATCCGCCACGCCGGGTGACGTGCTCGCAGGTGGAGCAGGCCCGCGACGTCTCGTTACTGCGTAACGGGATAGGTTCCGCCGCGATAGCATCCGGGTGACGCTCCAGGATTTCATCATGCGATACGTCCGGGAAGCAGGCGACTTCCACCGGCTCGCGGTCGGCGAAGTGCAGGAGCCACCAGCGGGAACGGATGTCGGTTTCCTGACTCGGCAGGGTTGCGGCTTCTGCGACTTTTGGCGCATCAATACCTCCCTGCTGGACGTGCTCATTTGTTGTGCATGTTTTTTCTAAACCCCCGGATGACGTACCTAAAAAACCTAAACAATTCGCTTTTTTGAATTCTTTTGTTTCTTTAGGTAGGTCATACCCCACCTTCTCAGATTTTTTCAGCCGGTCGAGATAGCCAATGGTCAGCCCCTTGCCAGTGTTGCCGGGTTGATCCGGTAGCTGATAGATGGCCTGCCCGCGCCCGCCGGCCTGGACTCGACTTGTCGCAGGTGATTCAGATCGCACAGGAGACGTGCAGCAGCATGCACGGCTTCGGGCGTACCCAGTCCAGTCCATCCCTTCAGGTAAACGTCCGCCGGCTTGAATCCGTCCATCACCTTGCCGGATTTGATCTTGGCGAGCAAAGCCGAAGCGCCGCCGGCATCAAGTCCGGTTCCTGACCCATAGGCTCGCATCGCATGGCTTTGCAGGTACTCCGCCCAGGACAGCGCCCGGAGTAGGGAACCATGGCTCACCTCGGCCTCGCCATCGGCCAGGGCACACACGAGCGACAGGGCGGGCACCAGCTTGCGGTACTTGCTCAGGTGCGATTCCATTGCCGGATGCAGGTTGCCGGATCGCATACCTTGCTCGAGCACCTTGCGCCAGGCGTCGAATTCGTTTTGTGCATCCGACGTGAAGCGGTAGGTGACGGGTGCAGGTTCTCCGGTATCGGGATCGGTGCCGGGCTTCATCGCGTCGAGACGCTGAAACACCTCGAATGCGGCTTTTTTCGCTGGCGTGTCGGGGAACCTGTCCACGTTGCGCCACTCGCCGCCCACGTCCGGCCATACCAGCATTCCGAAGCGTTGCAGCAGGCCATCATCTCCAGCGCCGCCGGAGACTGCATCGCGAATATAGGCTCGCAGCTTGCCGGGCTGGATGCCGCCCAACATGGATATGCACACGGCTGGAATGTGCAGGTTGCGCCCGCGCACGATGCGGTCGAACGTGTAATCCTGATTGCCGTCATACCCTTGCAGGTAGAAGGACCTCGCACCTTCCTGTCCTTCCTTGTCGAGACTTCGCAGCAGCCCGCTGAGCTCATCCCGATAGGCCAGGGTGCCCCACGGGTTCTCGATCAGGATTTCACCCAGGGATTCCACGCTGGCATCCGTAACCTTGTAGCGCCGCAGGACTGGCTCTGGATCACCTTCTGCATCCGCTGCTTCGGTCAGTAGGTGCCGGGCTTCCTCGATCTTGCCCTTCTCTACCAACTTCGCCGCTTTGCTCTCCGCAGCCTTGCCGCCCAAGTCGTCAATCTTGGTGCTGATTTGATGGTCGCGCATCGCTTCCTTGTGCAGATCGCTGGCCAGGATTGCCATCCGTTCCAGCGGTTTCAGCACTTCGGACAGTGCAGGCGACTTCATCACGCCCGGCCTGCCAACGACACCCCCCCACAAGTTCGGAATCACGCGCCAGTCATCGCGCCGCTTGGGTGCGATGCATGCCTTCCTTCCGATCACAGACGACAGCGCCACCATTGCGCCCACGGCTGGAAAATCTGGTGGGCATTGCATCCGCTCTGCAATATCAGCCACCCAGGCCCGTATCGAGGTCGGCAGCAGCGCATCATCGAAGGGTTCTACCGGCAACAGCGCCGTAGGGATCGGCAAAGGCTCCAGCCAGCCGACAGAATCGCCCGCTGGCGCGTTCCCTTTGCCAGCT
The DNA here is from genome assembly GCA_903883985.1 of uncultured Pseudomonadota bacterium. Taxonomy (GTDB): domain Bacteria; phylum Pseudomonadota; class Gammaproteobacteria; order Burkholderiales; family Thiobacillaceae; genus PFJX01. The sequence continues at coordinate 2,571 of CAISDD010000045.1, forward strand.
TGATGCTCTGCCCTTGCCGGTGCCGTTGCGTCCGCTATGGCTTGCTTGACGGCGTCCAGCCCGTATCGTTTCGCTATGTCGTTGAAGTCGGTCATGCCGGGTTCGCGGTCGGTGCCGAAGTCAGGAACTGCTACGAATCCGCCCACCACGCGCGCCGCTTCGATTGCATGGGGATCCGGCGCGCCGGTCGTTTTCACCAGATCGGCCAGGATCACAATCACCGCCAGCGGAAGGCGTTCGCGCATAAGCCTGGCCACCACCACCAGGTTGCTCGACGAAAGCGCCGCGACTACGGGATGCCCGGTCGCCTCCCTGGCGGATAGGCATGTCGCCACGCCTTCGCCTATGGGCAAGGTCAGGCCGTTGCCATCGCCCTCGGGGAGCGGTTGCGCCGCCCAGAAGCCACCGACCTTAGTGCTGCGCCCGGGCAGCGCCGCCTTGCGCTTGTCGCCGTCGATAAGTTCCACCGTTGAAAGCCGGTCGCCTTGCTTCACTGGAACCACGAGTAGACGCCCCGCGAGCAGATCGCCGTCCGACTTCGGCGCATAACCCAGGATCGCCGCCGCCGCGCCCGCGTCTATCTCGCGTAGGGTAGCCACCGGGGCAACTTGCTGGCGGGTCAGGTAGGGGTTGCCGGCTGGATCGGTGCCGGCCTTCCAGATCGCCACCGCCCAGGTCGCGACCTGGGCCTGTTCGTGCGCCGTCTCGCTTATCGTTCCCACGCTCCAGCGTGGGAACGCATCCCA
>CAISDD010000046.1 GCA_903883985.1 uncultured Pseudomonadota bacterium
ATGGATGCACCATTCTCGGCAAAAATGCGGGTCATGCCGATCTTCCGACCGACAAGGCCTAAACTCATTTTTGTTTCCTTTTCGAGGCGCCGACTACAATTGGCCGACGGTTACAAATAGCAAGCGCGGGAGTATACACACCCCCGCGCCCTGGATGCAACAGCTCACTGCAACTTGATTTCCACGTCCACGCCAGCGGGGAGGTCGAGCTTCATCAGCGCATCGACCGTCTTGTCGGTAGGATCAAGGATATCCATCAGACGCTTATGGGTACGAATTTCCAGCTGATCGCGGGAAGTCTTGTTCACGTGCGGAGAACGCAGGATGTCGAAGCGCTCGATCGATGTCGGCAGGGGAACCGGCCCCTTGACGACGGCGCCGGTGCGCTTTGCGGTATCTACGATTTCCATTGCAGACTGGTCTATCAGACGATAGTCGTAGGCTTTGAGGCGGATGCGAATTTTCTGGTTGGCCATGTTTAGCTCTTAGCAAGTAGCAAGTAGCAAGTAGCAAGTAGCTAGCAGCAGATTGCCACTCGCCACTCGCGACTCGCTGTTATTCGATAATCTTCGCGACCACGCCGGCGCCGACGGTGCGGCCGCCTTCGCGTATCGCGAAACGCAGTCCATCTTCCATCGCAATCGGAGCAATCAGGGCGACCTGGATGCTGATGTTGTCACCTGGCATAACCATCTCGGTCCCGGCCGGCAATTCGATCGAACCGGTCACGTCCGTGGTGCGGAAATAAAACTGCGGGCGGTAGCCATTGAAGAAGGGCGTGTGACGGCCACCCTCATCCTTAGACAACACGTAAATCTCCGCCGCAAACTTGGTGTGCGGGGTGATGCTGCCCGGCTTGGCCAGAACCTGGCCACGCTCGACGTCTTCGCGCTTAGTGCCGCGCAGCAGTGCGCCGATGTTGTCACCCGCCTGGCCCTGATCGAGCAACTTGCGGAACATTTCCACACCGGTGCAGATCGTCTTGACCGTGGGCTTGATGCCCACGATTTCAATTTCCTCGCCCACCTTGACGATTCCGCGCTCGACGCGCCCGGTTACAACCGTGCCTCGACCGGAGATCGAGAACACGTCTTCCACCGGCATCAGGAAGGGCTTGTCCACAGCGCGCTCGGGCATAGGGATGTAGCTGTCCAGCGCTTCCGCCAGCTTGAAGATCGACGCTTCGCCGATTTCGCTCTGGTCGCCTTCCAAGGCCTTCAGCGCCGAGCCGATAATGATAGGCGTGTCGTCGCCCGGGAAGTCGTACTTCACCAGCAGTTCGCGCACTTCCATCTCGACGAGCTCCAGCAGCTCTGCGTCGTCGACCATGTCAGCCTTGTTCATGTACACGATGATGTAGGGCACGCCAACCTGACGCGCCAGCAGGATGTGCTCCCGCGTCTGCGGCATCGGGCCGTCGGCCGCGGACACCACCAGGATCGCGCCGTCCATCTGCGCCGCACCCGTGATCATGTTCTTCACATAATCCGCGTGACCGGGACAGTCTACGTGAGCGTAGTGGCGATTCCCGGTCTCATACTCCACGTGTGCAGTGTTGATCGTGATGCCACGCGCCTTTTCTTCCGGTGCGCTATCGATATCGGCATAGTTCTTCGCCGAACCACCATACTTCTTCGACAATATCGTCGTGATCGCTGCCGTCAGCGTCGTCTTGCCGTGGTCAACGTGTCCAATCGTCCCAACGTTCACGTGAGGCTTCGTACGCTCGAATTTTTCCTTGGCCATATCAGTACACCTCGTTCACTTTTTACTGTTAATCACCGCTTCCGCGACCGACTTGGGTGCTTCGGAATAGTGCTTGAATTCCATCGTGTAGGTAGCGCGACCCTGCGACATCGAACGCAGATCGGTTGAGTAACCGAACATCTCCGCGAGCGCGACTTCAGCCTGGATAGACTTGCCAACCGCCAGATCTTCCATGCCCTGGATGATACCGCGGCGCCGATTCAGATCGCCCATGACATCGCCCATGTAGTCTTCAGGCGTTTCAACCTCGACCGCCATCATCGGCTCCAGCAGGACTGGACTGGCTTTGCGCATTCCATCCTTGAAGCCCATGATCGCTGCCATCTTGAAGGCCTGCTCGGAAGAGTCGACCTCGTGGTAGGAACCATCGAACAGGGTAACCTTCACATCGACCACGGGGAATCCCGCTAGCACGCCGCTGTTCTGCGCTTCCTTCAGACCCTTCTCGACCGCTGGGATGTATTCACGCGGCACCGATCCGCCCTTGATGGCGTCGACGAATTCGAAGCCCTTGCCCGCCTCGTTCGGCTCCAGCTTGAGCCAGACGTGGCCGTACTGGCCCTTACCGCCGGACTGCTTGACGAATTTCCCTTCCTGCTCGACCGATTTGCGTATGGCTTCGCGGTAGGCAACCTGGGGTGCGCCGACATTGGCTTCGACGCTGAATTCGCGACGCATACGATCCACCAGGATTTCCAGGTGCAGTTCGCCCATTCCGGAGATAATGGTCTGCCCAGTCTCCTCATCGGTGCGCACGCGGAAGGAAGGATCTTCCTGAGCCAGTCGGTTCAGCGCCAGTCCCATCTTCTCCTGGTCAGCCTTGGTCTTAGGCTCCACGGCCACGTGGATCACGGGCTCGGGGAATATCATGCGTTCCAGTATGACCGGTTTGTCCAGCGCGCAGATCGTGTCGCCTGTGATCGCGTCTTTGAGACCGACCGCAGCGGCAATGTCTCCGGCGAACACTTCCTTGATTTCTTCGCGGTTGTTGGCATGCATCAGCAGGATACGGCCGAGCCTATCCTTCTTGCCCTTGACCGAGTTGTAGATCGTCTCGCCCGCGCTCACTGTACCGGAATAGACACGGAAGAAAGTGAGCTGGCCGACATACGGATCGGTCATGATCTTGAAGGCCAACGCGGAGAAAGGCTCGTCATCGCTAGCGGCGCGCGTTGTCTTCTGTCCATTCTCGAGTTCGCACGGCACCGGCGGGATGTCCAACGGGGAAGGCATGTAGTCGATGATGGCATCGAGCAGGGCCTGAACGCCCTTGTTCTTGAACGCGGAACC
>CAISDD010000047.1 GCA_903883985.1 uncultured Pseudomonadota bacterium
GGTTTCCGGCCGGCTGTTTTCAAAGACGCAGGCAAGGATGCCTGCGCTACAGGGACTCGCCAGTGCTTCTTCAACCTGCCTGGGATGGGTTACATCACTACCCCGCGTGAACGGGCGCTGACCGCACTATGCCGTGACTTATTGAGAAGTTACGGGAAAACACAGTTGACCCTCGTTACCGTGCAAATTGCGAGCGACCTCGAAACTCCTCTCTCACTCTTTGGGATAGGGGTTGGCGACATGAACCACCATCACGGCAATCGCCGTCTGGCGGGAGGGCCTGGTTCAAGATAGAATTTCTCCCCCTTTTTTACACTGCGTTCGTGCGCCCCGCGCGAACCACCTGATCGGCCCGACGACAATGGATGATCGACAAAGTAGCCTAGCTGGCACGCTGTACAGCCCGGACTTCGAGCAGGATAGCTGCGGATTCGGCCTCATTGCGCAGTTGGATGACCAGGCGACCCACAAGCTGGTGGCCACGGCGATCTCCTCGCTGGCGTGCATGACTCACCGCGGTGCGGTAGCGGCCGATGGAAAATCGGGCGACGGCTGTGGTCTGTTGTTCAAGAAGCCGGACGGTTTTCTGCGCGCGGTGGCGGTCGAGAGCGGTTTCACCCTAAACACCCGTTATGCCGCAGGCCTGACCTTCCTCAACCAGGATGCGGCCCTGGCCGCCCGCGCCCGTGAGTGGCTGGTAAAGGAATTGACCGCCGAAGGCTTGCAAGTGGCCGGCTTCCGTTTGGTGCCCACGGACAACTCCGCTCTCGGCGAGGTCGCCCTGAAGAGCTTGCCGGTGATCGAGCAGCTTTTCGTGAACTGCCCGGATGACCTCTCGGCCGACATCTTCGAGCGCAAGCTCTATATTGCCCGGCGCCGCGTGGAGAAGGGGGTGGCCGACACGGATACCAGCTTCTACATGCCGACCCTGTCCGGGCGGGTGATTGCCTACAAGGGCCTGGTGATGCCGGCCTATCTACAGGTTTTCTATCCGGATCTCGACGACGAACGCTTCGCCTCTTCGCTCGCCGTGTTCCACCAACGCTTTTCCACCAACACCTGGCCGGAATGGCGTCTGAGCCAGCCCTTCCGCTACCTCGCCCACAACGGTGAGATCAATACCGTGCAGGGCAACCGCAATTGGGCGCGCGCACGCGAGCAGAAATTCCAGAGCCCGCTGATCCCCAACATGGACGATGTGCGGCCGATGGTGGGCGTCAAGGGCTCGGACTCGATGAGCTTCGACAACATGCTCGAAGGCCTGGTCATGGGCGGCGCCGGCCTGTTCCGCTCCATGCGCATGATGGTGCCGCCCGCCTGGCAGAACGTGACCAACATGGACCCGGACCTGCGCGCCTTTTACGAATACAACTCCATGCACATGGAGCCCTGGGATGGTCCTGCCGGCATCGTCATGACCGACGGCCGCTACGGCGTGTGCATGCTCGACCGCAATGGACTGCGCCCGGCGCGCTACGTGATCACCAAGGATCGCTATGTGACCATCGCCTCGGAAATGGGCGTTTGGGATTACGGCGGCCCCGACAACATCGCAGCCAAGGGGCGCGTGCGCCCGGGCCAGATGGTTGCGGCCGACCTGGAGACCGGGCGTTTCCTCCTGCCCGAGGACATCGATGCCCAGCTCAAGACCGCACAGCCTTACCGTGACTGGCTCAAAGCCAACGCGAAGCGGGTCGAGTTCGGCATGGAGCAGGACACGGATTATCCGGCGATGGATGCCGCCGCCGTGGCGACCCACCAGAAATTGTTCAATGTCAGCGCCGAAGAACTGGATCAGGTGATCAGAGTACTGGCGGAGGAAGGCCAGGAAGCGGTCGGTTCCATGGGCGATGACACCCCCATGGCGGTGCTGTCCCAGAAAGTGCGTTCTCCCTTCGACTACCTGAGGCAGCAATTCGCACAGGTGACCAACCCGCCGATCGACCCGATCCGCGAGGCCATCGTCATGTCGCTCAACACCGTGTTCGGGCGCGAACGCAACCTGTTCGAAGAGACGCCGCTACACGCATACCGACTGGAGCTGAATTCTCCCGTGCTGTCCAACGACAGCTACAAGGCGGTCAGCGCCAGCAGCGATCCGGCCTTCGCAGCGGTGCATTTCTACCTGCAATACGATGCGACCCTGGGCAATCTCGAAGCCGCGCTGAAGCAGTTGGCGCAGGACGCGGTGACGGCGGTGAAGTCGGGCAAGGTGGTGGTGGTCCTGTCGGACCGAACCATCGACCGCTTCGGCAAAGACTCCACCCTGACCATACCCGCCCTGTTCGCAGTGGGCGCGGTGCACCACGCCCTGATCGAAGCGGGATTGCGCTGCGACGCCAATATCGTGGCGAAGACCGGCGCTGCGCGCGACGCTCACCAGATCGCTGCATTGATCGGTTTCGGCGCCACCGCCGTCTACCCCTACCTGGCCTACCAGTCCATCTTGCAGATGGTGCGGGGGGGCGAGGTTCAGATCGCGGCGGAAAAAGCGCTGATGAACTACCGCAAGGGGATAGACAAGGGCCTGCTCAAGGTCATGTCGAAGATGGGCATTTCCGCCATCGCCAGCTATCGCGGCGCACAGTTGTTCGAAGTCGTGGGCATGCACGAGGACGTCGTTCGCCTGTGCCTGACGGGCGCCGTCTCGCGCGTCTCCGGCGCTCATTTCGTGGATTTCGAGTCCGACCAGACGAAGCTCAATCGCGCCGCCTTCAACCCGCAGCGCCCCCTCCCCGCAGGCGGCCTGCTCAAGTACATGCACGGCGAGGAGTACCACGCCTACAACCCGGACGTGGTGCAGGAACTGCAAGAGGCCGTGCAGACCGGCTCGTATGAGGCCTACAAGCGCTATGCCACCAGGGTGAACACCCGGCCGGTGGCCATGTTGCGCGACCTGATGCAGTTGAAGCTCGCCGATTCGCCGCTATCGCTCGATGCGGTGGAGCCGATCGAAGCCATCCTGAAGCGCTTCGACTCCGCCGGCATGTCGCTGGGCGCGCTTTCCCCCGAGGCGCACGAAGCTCTGGCCGAGGGCATGAATCGCATCGGTGGTCGCTCCAATTCGGGCGAGGGCGGCGAAGACCCAGCCCGCTACGGCACGGTGAAAATGTCCAAGATCAAGCAGGTGGCGTCCGGTCGTTTCGGCGTCACCGCGCATTACCTGGTGAACGCCGAGGTGTTGCAGATCAAGGTCGCCCAGGGCGCGAAACCCGGAGAAGGCGGCCAGTTGCCAGGCAAGAAGGTGGAGCCGCATATCGCCCGCCTGCGCTGCACCAAGCCCGGCGTCACCCTGATCTCGCCGCCGCCGCATCACGACATCTATTCCATCGAAGATCTGGCGCAACTCATCTATGACCTGAAGCAGGTCAACCCGAAAGCGCTGGTCTCGGTGAAGCTGGTGGCGGAACCCGGGGTCGGCACCATCGCCGCCGGAGTCGCCAAGGCCTATGCGGACCTGATCACCATCTCCGGCTATGACGGCGGCACCGGCGCCTCGCCCCTGACCAGCGTGAAATACGCCGGCACGCCCTGGGAGCTGGGCCTGACCGAGGCGCAGCAGGTGCTGCGCGCCAATGGCCTGCGAGGCCGGGTGCGGGTGCAGACCGATGGCGGCCTGAAGACCGGCCTGGACGTGGTCAAGGCCGCCATCCTCGGTGCCGAGTCCTTCGGCTTTGGCACCGCGCCCATGATTGCACTGGGCTGCAAGTACCTGCGCATCTGCCACCTCAACAATTGCGCCACCGGCATCGCCACACAGGACGCGCGCCTGCGCCGCCAGTTCTTCATCGGCCTGCCGGAGATGGTGATCCACTATTTCACCTTCGTCGCCCGCGAGACCCGCGAGTGGATGGCCGCGCTGGGCGTCACCCGTTTCGAGGAGTTGATTGGCCGTACCGACTTGCTGACACTCCTTCCCGGCGAGTCAGACCGGCAGGGTCGGCTCAAACTCGATGTCCTGCTCTCCCAGGGCAGCATCGCCGAGAGCGAACCGCGCTACTGTATCGAGGCCTCCAACCCTTCCTTCGACAAGGGTGAATTGGCGGAACAGATGGTGCAAGACGCCTTGCCCGGCATCCTCACCAGTACGCCGCAGCGCCTGGAATACGCCGTGCGCAACGTCAACCGCTCCATCGGTGCGCGCCTCTCCGGCGAGATTGCACGCGCGCATGGCGCTGCCGGCCTGCCCGCCGATTGCCTCCACATCAAGCTCACCGGTTCCGCCGGGCAGAGCTTCGGCGTGTGGAACCACCGAGGGTTGACCATGGAGATCGAGGGCGACGCCAACGACTACGTGGGTAAAGGCATGTCTGGCGGTCGCCTGATCGTCTACCCGCCGCGCGTTTCCTCCTTTGCGGCGCATCAGGCCAGCATCATCGGCAATACCTGTCTGTATGGCGCTACCGGCGGCGAGTTGTATGCGGCCGGCACCGCCGGCGAGCGCTTCGCCGTGCGCAACTCCGGCGCCCTAGCGGTGGTGGAGGGCGTGGGCGAACACTGCTGCGAATACATGACTGGCGGCTGCATCGTCGTGCTGGGCAGCACAGGGCTCAACGTCGGCGCCGGCATGACCGGCGGTTTCGCCCTGGTCTATGACGAGGAAGGCAACTTCGCCGAGAAGTACAACAACGAATTGGTCGATATCAATCGCATCAACGACGAGAAGACCGGTGAACACCGCGCCTTCTTGCGCGAGAAGCTGGAAAAACACCGGCTCCATACCGGCTCGGAACGCGCCAGTTGGATGCTGGATCACTATAGCGACGTAGTGAACCGTTTCTGGCTGGTGAAGCCCAACGCCTTGACGCTGGATAGTTTGTTGAAGGATTGAGACCACAGGAGTTCGATATGGCGACCATTTCGCAGGAACAACTCGACAGCCTCACGGCCCCGGAAAAGTTGGATTTGATCGAATTCCTGTGGAATTCGCTGGAACCTGATGACATCCCCCTCCATGACTGGCAGAAACGGGAATTGGAGCAGGCTCTTGAAGAGTATCGGCTCAATCCGGAAGAGGGTGAGGACTGGGAAGTCGTGCGGGCACGTATAGAGAAATCCTTTTTATGAAAGTGTATGTTCGTGTTCGCGCAGAGCATGAAATGAATCAGGTAGCCGCTTGGTATGAACAACAATCGGCAGGACTAGGGCGAATGTTTCTGAACAGCGTTGCCGAGATGTTCAAGATTGTCCGCGATCAACCTCTCGCCTTCGCACGCGTCGGGGGCGAGGTGCGGCGGGTGCCTATGCGGATATTTACTTATGCCCTGTTCTATCTGGTGGATGGGCGCGGTATCCAGGTGCTTCGCTGTTTGCACCAACATCGCAATCCTTCGTCTTGGCCTAGCACGCTACACTAACCAGGAACCCTCATGTCCGACGTATTTCAATTCCTCAACATCCCCCGCCGCGACGGCGACAAGACTCCGGCTGACGTGCGCCGTGCCCAGTTCAAGGAAATCTACGCCCAGATGGGCGCTGACCAGGTCCACGAACAGGCCGGTCGCTGCCTCGGCTGCGGCAATCCCTATTGCGAGTGGAAGTGCCCGGTGCACAACTACATCCCCAACTGGCTGAAACTGGTGGATGAGGGGCGTTTGTTCGAGGCGGCGGAACTGTCGCACCAGACCAATTCCCTGCCCGAAGTCTGTGGCCGTGTCTGCCCGCAGGATAGGCTCTGCGAGGGTTCCTGCACCCTCAATCAGGTCAAGGCGGGCGCGGTCACGATCGGTGGCGTCGAGAAATACATCACCGACACCGCCTTTGCTCAGGGCTGGCGCCCGGATATGTCTCGTGTCGTCGCTACCGGCAAAAAAGTCGCCATCCTCGGCGCCGGCCCTGCCGGCCTGGGCTGCGCCGATATCCTGGCGCGAAATGGGGTGCAAGCGGTGGTGTTTGACCGGCATCCCGAGATCGGCGGCCTGCTCACTTTCGGCATCCCCGAGTTCAAGATGGAAAAAAGCGTGATGCGCCGCCGCCGCGAGATCTTCGCGGGCATGGGCATCGAGTTTCGCTTGAATACCGAGATCGGAGGGACGAAACCCAATGATGTACAGATGGCCGATCTGCTCGCCGAATACGACGCCGTGTTTATGGGGCTGGGCACCTATACCTTCATGCAGGCCGGCATACCCGGCGAAGACCTGCCTGGCGTCATGCCCGCCCTGCCTTTCCTGATTTCCAACGTGTACCATTGCCTGGGGCTGCCCCAAGCGGAATTTACCGACATGCAAGGACAGCGCGTGGTGGTACTGGGCGGCGGCGATACCGCCATGGACTGCAACCGTACCTCGATCCGCCAGGGTGCAGCCAATGTCACCTGCGCCTATCGCCGCGACGAAGCCAACATGCCCGGCTCCAGGCGCGAAGTCGTCAATGCCAGGGAAGAGGGCGTGCAATTCCTCTGGAACCGCCAACCGGTGGCGGTCGTTGGCGACGGAAAAGTAGAAGGCATCAAGCTGATCACGACTCGCCTGGGAGAGCCCGACGCCCGCGGCCGCCGCACTCCCGTGGCGGTGGAAGGCTCCGAGGAAATCATAGACTGCGACCGCGTCCTGGTCGCTTTCGGCTTTCGCCCCAACCCTCAACCCTGGTTTGCCGAGTTCGGGATAGCGACCGATCCTGGCGGACGGGTACTCGCAAAAGGCCAGAAACACGCCTACCAGACCGGCAACCCCAAGGTGTTTGCCGGCGGCGACATGGTGCGCGGCTCCGACCTGGTCGTCACCGCCGTGTTCGAGGGACGCGAAGCCGCCAAGGGCATCCTGGAGTTCATGGGGGTTTGGTAAGGAGTGGGCATTTCTTCTCGTAAGTAATGTCGCGTAACTTGCCTTCATTCAGCTGCCGGCGCAGGCCCTCATCCCCGGCCCTTCCCCCGGAGGGGGAAGGGGGTGGAACCCTCTTCGGGAGAGGGCAGGGTGAGGGAGCCCGGTGGTAAGCCAAATTGGTTTCGACAGCTTACTTA